>NZ_CP058278.1:2709240-3010266 GCF_013389455.1 Flavobacterium inviolabile
GTTAAATCCCCCATGATGATTCCACGGTCTTCATTCGGAATAAATCCGGACGGCGTGGATTTGAACAACAGGAAGGTGATCCCTACAACTGCTAATAAAGCAATTCCGGTGATCCATTTTCTTCTTACCAGGAAGTTCAGGGATCTACTGTATTTATTATTCATCGAGTCGAATGCCGTATTGAAAGAAGTAAAGAAACGGTCTTTCAAGCCTTTTTTGGCATGCTCAGAATCATCGTGTGGTTTCAGGAACAAAGCACAAAGCGCCGGACTCAGGGTTAAGGCATTGATTGCTGAAATTACAATTGCTACGGCTAATGTAATAGCAAACTGCTTATAGAATACTCCCGAAGGTCCTTTCAGGAAGGATACCGGTACGAATACCGCCGACATAACCAGGGTGATCGAAACAATCGCTCCGGTAATTTCGTCCATCGCAGAAATGGTTGCTTTTTTTGCATCCTTGATACCGTGATCCAGTTTGGCATGGACCGCCTCGACGACGACAATCGCATCATCGACCACAATACCAATAGCCAGAATCATAGCAAACAGGGTTAGCATGTTAATCGAGAATCCGAAGAGCTGCAGGAAGAAGAAAGTACCAACAATTGCTACCGGAACCGCAATGGCCGGAATTAGCGTTGATCTTAAATCCTGAAGGAAAACGAATACCACGATAAATACCAATATAAAGGCTTCTACCAAAGTGGAAACCACTTTTGCAATGGAAGCATCCAAAAAGGTTTTGGAGTTATAAGGAATAACATAATCCAGTCCTTTAGGGAAAGTACCTTTGCTCTCTTCCAGGATATGCATTACTTCCGTCATGATATCCTGTGCATTTGAACCGGATGTCTGGAAAATACCAACGGCAACACCCTGTTTCCCCATGGCCATATTCTTGGCGCCATAGTTGAAAGCCCCTAATTCTACAGTGGCAACATCTTTTAAACGAAGGAAATTTCCGTTTCCAGTCGATTTGATAATGATGTTTTCATATTCTGAAATCTGGGAAAGACGGCCTTTGTATTTGATTACATATTCGTAAACCCCTTCTGCGTTTTCACCGAATTTTCCGGGAGCCGCTTCTAAGTTCTGTTCCCGTAAAGCGTCCTGGATTTCAGACGGAACCACTTTGTAGTTCGCCATTTTTTCAGGGTCGATCCAGATACGCATTGAGTAGTCTTTTGCACCAAACACGTTTACCTGACCAACACCCTTAACACGTTGTAACTTGGGTACCAGGTTAATTCTGGCGTAGTTCTGTATAAAGGTTTCGTCATATACTTTATTGTCAGAATAAAGGGCAAAGAACATCAGGGCACTCGTCTGGCTCTTGATGGTGGTAACACCGGTATTTACTACTGCCTGAGGCAATTTACTGGTTGCTCTTGCCACACGGTTTTGTACGTTTACGGCAGCGATATCAGGATTAACCCCTAATTCGAAGAACACACTGATGTTTGCCGAACCGTTATTTGCCGATGTTGAAGTCATGTAGGTCATCCCTTCCACACCGTTAATTTCTTCTTCAATAGGTGTTACCACACTATTTAAAACGGTTTCTGCATTTGCTCCGGTATAGGTAGCACTTACCTGAACGGTAGGCGGAGCAATTTCCGGATATTGCTCTATAGGCAACGACGTTAATCCCAATATCCCGAGTATGGTAATGATAATGGAGATTACGGTTGAAAGAACCGGTCTGTTTATAAACGTTTTTATCATAATCTATTTTTTAGCTTGAGCATTAGGAGCCGGAGCGGTCTGGGCATTTTTACCAGCTTCCTGAGGAATGATTTCCTGGTTGTCTGTTAATTTGGTTACCCCTTCGATAACAACAATTTCATTAGGTTCGATACCGCTGGTAACGATGAAATTCAATCCGGATGTTCCGTTAGTCTCAATAATTTTGGAATGTACTTTATTGTCTTTGCCAACCGTATATACCATTTGTTTTCCCTGCATGTCGTACACTGCATTTTGCGGTAATAAAATCACGTCTTTTTCCTCTATTGGTAAACGGATGATCCCGCTGCCGCCGCTTCTCAATACGGCCTGAGGGTTTGGAAACTGTGCTCTGAATTCAGTACTACCGGTACGGGCATTAACCAATCCGTTGATCGTTTCAATTTTTCCTTTCTGATCATATACCGAATTGTCGGCCAAAATCAGCTCAACAGGAGGCAATGCCTTGATCTTTTCTGCGGTTGTAGCGCCTTTAAAGGTTTTGTTGAAATGGATAAGCTGTTTTTCATTCATCGTGAAATAGGCACGGATGTTACGGATATCCGATACGGTTGTCAGCGGATCTACTGTAGTAGAACCAACAAGGCTTCCCACTTTGTACGGTATGCTTCCGATAACACCATCTACCGGGCTGGTTATCGTCGCAAAATTGATGTTGGAAGCAATACTGTTGTAATTCGCTTTCGCCTGAGCTAAATTGGCTTTAGCCGTTTCAAGCGTCACATTACTGATGATTTTGCGCTCCACTAAAGGAATCAGCCTGTTTACTTCCACCTGAGCAGCGTTTACAGCAGCTTTGCTGGCGTTTGCATCCTGCGAAAGGGTGTTGGTTTCCAGTTTAAACAGTATTTGACCTTTTCGTACGTTTTGTCCTTCGTCAACAAAGATCTTTTCAATAAAACCGTTTACTTTCGGTCTGATTTCAACATTTTGCTGTCCTTGTAAATTCGCAGAATATTCTTGATAGGTTATAGCGTTCTCTTTAACTACTTTTTGAACCGGGAAGGGCATCGGTCCATTTGCCTGCTGTTGTTGTGATTTCTTGTCGCCACACGATGCCAGAATCAGTGTAGTCACCAACATGCTAAAGATTAATTTATTCTTCATAAGATAACTATTTATATAATTGTAAATAAACTTTTAAAATTCGTCTCGGGATAGGGATTCTTCGGTAATGGATTTATTCAGTAATTTTTCAAACTCAAGCAAATATTTCATATAGGTATCAATTGCTTTTGTTACCATAGGAGTGTGTCCTTCGGCAGGATACCGGACTTCATAGTCCCGGACTCTCATCAGCATTTTCTTTTCGGAGTCAAGGAATTTCAGATGGTTTTGAATGCGTTCGCTGGGAGGAGAGGGGAGGAAATATTTTTTCCGGTCTCCGGGTTTGGTATAGTAGCTTATTTTGCCCAATTTCAGCAGGAGGTTGATATTGGTAGAGATCGTGCTTTTACTGGCATTTCCCTGCTCTACCAATTCTTCAAAAGTCAGCCCCTTGGTTCTGCTGTTCAGGATCAGGATCCCAAGCAGTCGGGAAGCACAAGGGGGTAAATTATAGTAGGTTTCAAAGTGAATACCGAACAATTCGATCAACTCGTCTTTTTCTTCTTGCTGCTTATCCATAGTATTCTTTTTGTTAAATTGGTTGCAAAGATACAATTAGTTCGGTTTGAACCAAACTAACCGAACTAGTCGGCACGTTAAAAAAAGCTTAATATTTTATGACTTGGATGGCTTGGAAAAAAAAGAATCTGAATATTAGTAAGTTACCAATATTCAGATTCTAAATTCTTTAACTAATTTACAACAAAAAAGGATTAAAAAGACATTTTCCTGTTAAGAAATTATTTAATATTACTTTGCGTGTTAAAAAAATCCGGTCAGGGGATTAGTTTGCCACTTTTATTTCAAACATTTTATCCCAGTTTTTACCGGTTACAAAAATGGTTTTGGTCTTAGGATTGTAGGCAATTCCGTTTAAAACGTCCAGATCCGGATGTGCCGTTACTTTCGATTTCAGATCGGTTAAATTAATGATGGCTTCCACTGCACCGTTTTTAGGGTCAATGATCGCAATAGCATCTTTGGTATAAATATTTGCGAATATTTTCCCGTCGATCCATTCCATTTCATTTACGGCCTTGATTTTCGAACCGGCAGTATAGACATTAATATAATCGACTTCTTTAAAATCGGCAGGATTAACAAACCAGATTTTTTCGGTACCGTCAGACATTAACAGGTTTTTACCGTCATTGGATAATCCCCAGCCTTCCATTTGCGGTTTAAAGTACGGGAAGGTTTTCTCTTTTTTAAAGGTATCGGCATTGTAAACGTATGCTTCGTTGTTCTGATACGTTAACTGGTATACTTTATTGTTCAGTACGGTAGCGCCTTCTCCGAAAACAGTTTGCGGAAGTTCTACAATTTTATATACTTTTCCGGTTTTATAATCGGTTTTACGCAAGCTTGAAATACCGCGCAGACCGGTTCCGTTTCCGGCACCGTTTCCGGTACTTTCAATTAAAGTATCACGGTAAAATTCCAATCCCTGTGTGTATGCCTTGATATCGTGAGGGTAGGTGTTTATAATTTTATAGTCTAAAAGTTTAGGCTGAATTGCCGAAACCAGTTCGACTCTTCCGGTGGCTTCATTATTTTCGCCTTCAAAATAAACCAGTGCCTTAATATTCTGATAACCCAGTTTCTGGTCTTTTAAGGCAAAACTGAATTTACCGTTTCCTTTTACAGCGCCAACTTTTTTATCGTTTACATAGTAAATAACCGAGTCGATCGCCTTGTTTTCGATGTTTGTTATACCCAAAGGAAGGGTTTCCTGAGGCTGATAAACCTCTTTTAAGCCCGTTGTATCAATGCTGAATAAAATTTTTTCATTATTTTTTTCTTTGTCACAGGAGAAGAAAAAACTGCTTAATAAAATGAATGCTAATGCATTATAATTTTTCATGATTACTAAAATTGATTACCACAATATACGATTGTATTTTATATCTCACAATTGCCTTGCAAAAATATAAAAAGATTGTATATTTGCACCGGCAAGTCCTACACGACCAGCTCCTGCAGACTCCTCCAGGGTGGGAACACAGCAAAGGTATGTGGTTGTAGCGGTGCGATGTAGGTCGCTTGCCATTTTTTACAAAATACACGAATTATCTCCTTTAGGGAGATTTTTTTGTTTTAGGGCCTTTTTGGTTTTTATAAGCGTGCGAACTTCCTTATTTTAGCATGCTGAAAAGCAAATTAAACAATCAATTACAGTTCCATGAATAAAGTGGTTTTAATTACCGGCGGTTCTTCCGGTATTGGTAAAGCAATCGGAGAATTATTGTCCCACAGCGGATATAAAGTTTATGGAACCAGCAGGAATCCGGAACGGGTACCGCAAAGTGTTTTTCCATTGGTAGCTTTGGATGTACGGGATGCCGTTTCTATCCGGAAGGCTGTTGCCGAAGTGATTGCCAAAGAAGGCAGGCTGGATGTACTGATCAACAATGCCGGCGTGGGAATCACAGGGCCGCTGGAAGAGATTCCGGCTGAGGAAATCCGCAATAATTTTGAAACCAATTTATTCGGGCCGATAGAAGTAATGAAAGCCGTGCTGCCGCAAATGCGTCAGCAGCAATCGGGTTTAATCATTAATGTGACGTCTATAGCCGGTTATATGGGACTGCCTTACAGAAGCGTATATTCGTCGTCCAAAGGCGCCCTGGAATTAATAACGGAAGCCTTGCGAATGGAAGTGAAAAAATTCGGTATTCATATTACAAATGTGGCACCGGGGGATTTTGCGACCAATATTGCTGCCGGACGTTACCATGCACCTGTTATTAAAGGCTCGGCCTATGAGCTTCCGTATGGCAATACGCTAAAGGAAATGAACGAACATGTAGACGGTGGAAGCAATCCCGGTCAGATGGCGGAAGCGGTATTGAAGATCATTCAGAACCCGGATCCGAAAATCCATTATAAAGTAGGGGCTTTTATGCAGAAATTTTCCATTGTACTCAAACGGATCCTGCCGGATAAAGTATATGAAAAATTACTGATGAACCATTATAAATTGTAATTTTGTATTCCGTTTTTTAACACAACTATTATTAAATATATTTAAGATGAAATTTTTTATAGACACGGCTAATTTAGAGCAGATTAAAGAAGCACAGGCTTTGGGAGTATTGGATGGCGTTACAACAAACCCATCATTAATGGCGAAAGAAGGTATTACAGGAAAAGACAATATCTTAAAACACTATGTGGATATTTGTAATATAGTTGAAGGTGATGTGAGCGCGGAAGTAATCGCTACCGATTATGACGGAATGATCAGAGAAGGTGAGGAGCTGGCAGAATTGCACGAGCAGATCGTGGTGAAATTACCAATGACTCAGGAAGGTATTAAAGCGTGTAAATATTTCTCAGACAGAGGCGTTAAAACAAATGTAACGTTAGTATTCTCTGCTGGTCAGGCATTGTTAGCCGCAAAAGCAGGTGCTACTTATGTATCGCCTTTCCTGGGAAGACTGGATGATATCTCTATGGATGGTTTGAACCTGATTGACGAAATCCGTCAGATCTATGATAACTATGCTTTCGAAACGCAAATTTTAGCCGCTTCGGTACGTCACACGATGCACGTTGTTAACTGTGCTAAAATCGGAGCAGATGTAATGACAGGACCTTTATCGTCTATCCTTGGATTGTTAAAACACCCGTTAACGGATATCGGTTTGGCGCAATTTTTAGCAGACTACGAAAAAGGAAACAAATAGTTTTCCACAGTTATACATTAAAAAAGGCGGTTTCTTATAAAAGTAACCGCCTTTTTCGCTGATTTAGTTTGTGTATTCTCTTTATTTAAGGTTCTTTTCAAAGTCGGCATCAAAAAGGCTTACAAAAGCATTTTTGATAGTCCCGTCCGGTCGCAGCAATATTGTCCGCTGGATTTTTGTAATTACCCAATGATCTTTTAAAGCTTCAAAATTATTGGACCGCAACTCGTTTGTATCTTCATTTTCAAACTGATATTGTGCTAAAATCTGTTTCCATTCCTGTTCGGAATCGTCTACATTGATCGATATAAAATTGATTGCCGGATATTTCTTTTTAAGGGCACTTACTTTCTTGTGTACGGTAACCATGTGGGCTTTGGCGTTTGACGTCCAGAAAAACAATACGGTTTGTTTGCCTTTTGTTAAAGCGGCCAGATCCACTTTTTCACCGTTCAGGTTGGAAAGGTCGGCCGGCGGTAATTTTTTTCCTTCTGTAAGCGACTGAATCGCATCACTTATTTTTTTGATCTCGTTATGATTACTGTTGTCGGTAGACAATTGCGAATAACGGTCAAAGAATTTCTTTTTATTATGCATGTTCTGGTCTTCCAGCAAATACATAAAAGCGATATTGTTTAAAACGCTGTTTTTGATCTTTTCGTTTTTAAACAAGGTGTCGGCAATGTTCAGCTTTTTGATATTGCTTTCAATAGCGCTTTCTTCCAGGTTGAAATGATGATTCGGATCGGAATAAGCAACATTGTTCAGCATGGCCGTTAAATAGCGTACAAAAGGAGAGTAGTTCGTCAGTTTCGCATTGTTGAAGTTGATTTCTTTACGGAAATCGTAATATTCTTTTGGCAGCTTGGTGTTTATTTCTTCTCCGGTGCGGCGTTCGTGTGCAAACGGATAAATTTCTTTTTTGGCAAGATGATTGAATTCCAGACTGGCTTTGGCAAATAAATCAAAGTTTTCATCCCAGTTGATTTCTGTTTTCTTTCTCAGATAAAAAGCTTTTTTGCGGGCGTAAATGGAATCAATGCTTTTGGAGAAACTGTTGTAATCCTTATCGAAAAGATTAAACATATTGTTTTTGTCCGATTCGTTTTTAAGATACATTTCCATCAGGAAATTGTTTTTCTGATCGCCGCGTCCGCAAAAAACGATAGAATTATCAAAATCACCGGAATTGATCCGCACCATCAAACTGTCGTTTTTATCAAAATACACATACTGGTATTCCGGATCATGGCGGAAGGTGTACATACCCGGCGTTAAGGAATCGAATTTCTTAAAGAATCTGTTTTTGTCATCTAAGGTCAGGGTATCAATAACCTTATTATCTTTACAGAAAAGCACGTAACGACTAAGGGGATTGATTACTTCGCCTCCAAAATATGCGGAATAATTGTCACTCTCAAATTTCTTATTGCAAGAAGTAAGGGAACAGATTAATATTGAGGAAACCGGAAGTATAAAATTTCTTATATAGGCAAACATTCAAACAAATTTATCTCTAAACAAAAGTATTTCTATATTATAGAACAGCCTGTTAATGTACAGTTAAAATAAAGCTTTATAGATTCTAAATTAGATAGTTCAAAACTGCACTATTTTTTCTACTTTTGCAACAATTTTATAAAAAATCAATTTCAATGTTAACAGTTTCTAATTTATCGGTTCAGTTTGGTAAGCGAATTTTGTTTGACGAGGTAAATGTAACTTTTACCCAAGGTAACTGCTACGGTATTATCGGTGCTAACGGAGCAGGAAAATCAACGTTTTTAAAGATATTATCAGGAGATATAGATCCAACGTCAGGTCGTGTAATCCTTGAACCGGGCAAACGTATGTCGGTTTTAAACCAGAACCACAACATGTTTGATGAGCATACGGTGCTTGAAACTATCTTAATGGGAAATAAAACCTTATTTGCCGTTAAAAAAGAAATGGATGAGCTTTATCTGGATTATAAAGATGAAAATGCAGACAGAATAGGGGAATTACAGGTTCAGTTTGAAGAAATGAACGGATGGAATGCCGATTCGGATGCAGCAGCAATGTTGTCGAATTTAGGGATTTCGGAAGAACATCACTATACTTTAATGGGTGAAATGGATGCTAAATTAAAAGTACGTGTCCTTTTAGCGCAGGCTTTATTTGGCAGTCCGGATGTATTGATCATGGATGAGCCTACGAATGACCTGGATTTCGAAACCATCGGATGGCTGGAGAATTTCTTAGCTAATTATGACAATACAGTATTGGTAGTATCGCACGACCGTCACTTCCTGGACGCTGTTTGTACACACGTTTCGGATATCGACTTCGGAAAAATCAACCATTATTCCGGTAACTATACTTTCTGGTACGAGTCCAGCCAGTTAGCGGCGAAACAACGTGCGCAGCAAAACAAAAAAGCAGAAGAGAAAAAAGCAGAATTAGAAGAGTTTATCCGTCGTTTCAGTGCGAACGTTGCCAAATCCAAACAGGCAACTTCCCGTAAAAAAATGATTGATAAATTAAATCTGGACGAGATCAAACCGTCAAGCCGCCGTTATCCGGCAATCATTTTTGACCAGGAGCGTGAAGCGGGTGACCAGATTTTAAATGTTCAGAACTTAAGTGCTTCTATTGAAGGCGAAACGTTATTTAAAAATGTAGACCTGAATATGGCAAAAGGCGACAAAATTGTTGTTTTTTCCAAAGATTCCCGTGCTACAACGGCATTCTATGAGATCTTAAACGGAAACATGACACAGGATTCCGGTACGGTAGAATGGGGAATTACGACAAACCAGTCCTATCTTCCTGCAGACAACCACAGTTTCTTCGAAAATGATTTAACATTAGTAGACTGGTTACGCCAATGGGCGAAAACAGAGCCGGAAAGAGACGAAGTTTATGTTCGTGGTTTCTTAGGAAAAATGATCTTTTCCGGAGAAGAGGCTTTAAAAACAGGACGTGTATTATCCGGAGGAGAAAAAGTACGTTGTATGCTTTCCCGTATGATGATGTTGCGTGCCAACGTATTAATGCTGGACGAACCAACAAACCACCTGGATCTGGAATCGATTACAGCATTTAACAACTCGTTGAAAAACTTTAAGGGGTCGGTATTGTTTACCACACATGACCACGAGTTTGCTCAAACGGTTGCAAACCGCGTACTGGAAATCACGCCAAATGGTGTTATTGATCGTTACATGACGTTCGATGACTATCTGGAAGATGATAAGATCAAAGAATTAAGACAGAAAATGTACACTGTATAAATAATGAATCCCGCCTTACAGCGGGATTTTTTTATAACCGGATTGCCCGGTATTGTAACCGATTACCGCGATTTTGTGTAAAATGCAATTCGCCCGATTACAATTGCCTATAAATGCTATATTTGACATCTATTCCAATTTTTATGAAACTATCGTTACAAATCTGTCTGTTTTTACTTTTTTCACTCGGGGCTTTCTGCCAGGATGTTAGTATCCCTTTTCGCGAAGGCAATGCTTTTGGAATATCGGATTATCAAGGCAAACTGCTTACTAAAAACCGGTATGATTATATTGATTACCAGCGGAAAATGCCCAAAGGTTATTTTTATTTTTCAGAAAAAGGAAACAAGGGAATTCTTTACAACGGCAAACCGGTAGTTTCCGGAGCCGAATATGATGAATTTGGTATAGAACCGCATAAATTCATTATAGCCACTTTACGTGAAAATTCCAATACGTCCAAAACATATAAGGATGAAAAGGAATACCATTACTATAAGAAAAGAAGAACCGGACAGGCAATATTCAATTTAAAAGGCGAGAATCTTTACCCGGATAATTTCAAATATATCAGGCCAATCGATACGGTTGGCATAAGTGCGATCAATAAAAAAAGAGCCCGTTATGCTCTAATAGCGGTTACTGATTTTGATGACGCCTACAGCTTGTTTGTTTACGATTGTGATAAGCAGAAAATTTCAGAATGGCTTTTAAAAGATTATTATAAAGTAACGTTAGACAGGTCTTTATCGCTTCCCGGCCGAAGTATTTATTTAACAGCATCCCGGCAGCGGTCTGATGCAAAAGAACCCATGAAAATCATTAATGATAACGGAAAGTTTACGTTACAGAAAGTACCCGTGAAACAGGAGGATGACAGGCAGGAAGTATATGAGGGAAGCGGATATGGTTCCGGAACGGGCAGAGGCAGTGGCGATGTTAAAGTTATGGATGGAGGCGATGTACCAGAACCGTATGCCTATGTAAAAGCAGATGGAGGAAGTGTTACGCCTACGCCTAAGAAAATAAAAAAATACAGTACAAACAGTTTCGAAATTAAAGACGGTAAACTGTTTTTAAGCGAACGGATTGCCGGGCAAAAAGAAGCTTCACCGGCCATAGAATTTCAAATGCCGGCAAGTGATAAACCGTATGCTTTTGAAAGCATCAGCTACGGAGGTGTTATTGAAGATACCGAAGAAAAACGCGTAAACCTAAAAAATATCATCCTTTATAAATCCGGTGACCAGTACGGAATCATTCTTTCCAGCGAACAGACAATCCCAAGCCGTTATGAGAGTATAACCCCGTTAGCATTCGATGTTGCCGGAAACCGGACGCTACTGTTTATTGTAGGTCAAAAAGACGTAAATACTCCACAAATAAAATACGGGCTGATCGATAAAACGGAAAAAGTGATCATCCCGATTCTGTATGACGAACTGGATCCTTTTGCGCTGTCAAAATATGCCACAAAGGAGTTTAACGTTTATATAAAATACTGGAGGGTTAAAAAGGATGGAAAATATGGCGTGATCACACCATTTGACGGTATGGTACTCCCGGTTAGTTATGACGAGATAGAAGCCAATAAAACAAACTACCTGCGCCATGATGATGATTTTATCAGTCTTAAAAAAGACGGGTTGTATGGTTTTGTAGCCGACTGGGATTTTACTGCGGAAAAGATTATCCAGCCGGTTTTCCCTTATAAAGTAGGCTTTTACGACCGGAATTATCAAAAAGAAAAACGATTACTGCTTTTGGGACTGGTTAATAATGAAGGGAAATTCTTTTGCTATGCGCGTAAAGACGGCTTCCTGTACTATAAAGAAAAATAATCCTGATAATTTAACACGGTTAACGGTAAGGTAAATAAATAGTGTAAAAGGGTAACGTTGTTTTAAAAGTGTTTGGCGGTGAGCAGAATACTTTTGCCACGTCTAACTAAACACACTATTCATGAAAAAAATTTACTTTTTGCTCTTCCTGATGGTCGGCCTGACCGTCAAGGCGCAAACGCTGTATCCGTATTTGCAGAATGTCACGCCGACATCCATTTACGTCACCTGGAAAACCGAAAACAACACCGAATCGATTGTAGAATATGGAACTGCTGCAGCCGATCTGAATGTTACCGTTACCGGAAACACGAACATCTTTACCGATTCCGGTTATCCCGGAAACTATTATTACCACAGTGTAAAGCTGATTAATCTTGCGCCGAACACGAAATATTATTACAAAATAAAAACCGGCAGCAATACTTCTGCGGTTTATTCTTTTAAAACCCTGCCCAATCCCGGACAGGCAGCTACAGCCGACGGGCATATCCGCTTTTTTATCATGGGAGATAACCAGCTAAAGGCTGTTCCCCGTTATGATTCGCTGGTGGCGGCAGCCAAAAGAAAAGTTCAGGAAAAATGGGGCGCACCGGAAGACCATATCGCGATGACATTCATGGTAGGGGATCAGGTCGATGTGGGAACACTGGATCATTATGAACACGTACATTTTAAAAAGAACCGCTCATTATCCGGTAATGTACCGATTCAGACAACTGTTGGGAATCACGAAACTTACGGAACTTTAGGAATGCAGTCTTACTATGACCATTTCTATATCAGTGAACTAACGTATAAAGGGATTGCTTCAGGAACCGAAAATTACTATGCCCAGCAAGCCGGAAACGTATTGTTTATCAGCCTGAGCTCGGAACACACCGGAGCGGCACAAATGAACTGGCTGCAACAGGTGGTAACGGCTGCCAATGCCGATCCTACGGTAGACTGGATTTTTTCATTAAGCCACAGACCGTATCAGGCAGAGCAATATGTGGGTGATATCTCCACATGGGTACGAAACTCGGCTGTTCCTTTATTGGCAACTTCATCAAAATACAGCATGCACATTGGGGCACACCACCATTTGTATCACAGAGGGCAGTTAAAGAACACACCAAATTACAATATTATTTCCGGAGGAACCGCCTGGGATCAGTATTGGGGAATGTCATCGGAACAGGATTTTGATGACGTGCAGAAAACGATCTGTAACTGGATTTACCAGATTGTGGATATTGATGTTGTCAATGGTAAAATGGACGTAGAAAGCTATTCTATCGGAAGTGTGGACCAATGGAAAAACAACCAGCTGATGGATGAATTCCACCGTTATAAAAACAAACCGGCTCCGGAAAAACCATCCATTCAGAACACCTTTACCGGAAATACAACATTGCCGGTAACTATTGAAGGAAGTCCGTATACCACAACTGCTGCGGAATTATTAAACACCAGCCAGTTTGTGATTTCAAAAACATCCGATTTTAATATCATTACCAAAGAAGTATACCGTGATTTTGAAAACCTGTTTGGAATGTACCAGACACAAAAAGATTCAACAGCAGATCGCAATCTGGGTGTGGATATCACCAAAATGACACTGGCGTCTAATTCGATTCCGAACGGACAATATTATGTAAAACTGCGTTACAGGGATCGCAACCTGGAATGGTCACCGTGGAGTGATATTAAAACATTTACGATTACCGGTAGTAATGTGGTGAATACAACCATCGTGACCGATTCTATTGCGTATGCTCAGAATGCGCCTATTAAAGTAAACTACAGCGATGCTCCGGCAAGTACTTCCACATGGATTGGTTTGTATAAAGAAGGGCAGACTCCGGGTTCGGCTTCACCTTCGCAAACCTGGCAATATACCAATGGAAACCCGACCGGAACGATAACTTTTGCTAACGGTCTGGCAACAAAAGGGCGCTATTTTGCCGCTATATTTTCAAACGGAGGGTATACCGAAATTGCTCCGCGTCAGTTCTTTTATGTAGGTCCGGTTCCTGTAGTGGCAACCAGTCAGGAAGAATATCCGGTGGGAACAGCTGTGAACGTAACATTCAGTAACGGACCGCAATTGCTGAAAGACTGGATCGGTATCTATAAAATGGGGCATATCCCGGGTGAAGTAACGGCTACAGCTTACCAGTATGTTACAACTACTTCCGGAAGTTTAACGTTCAATAACCTGCCTACAGGCTATTATTATGCGCAATATTATCTGCAGGACGGTTATAACGCCATCGGGAACAAAGCTTTCTTTAAAGTAGGAAACCTGGTAACCGATTTATGGATCAACAAACCGGTATATGATTTGGGAGAGCAGATTGTTGCTTCGTGGACCGATGCTCCGGGTATTGTAAAAGACTGGTTGGGGATTTACCATGAAGGGGAGAACCCGAATATTGATCCGCTATTGAGCTATACTTATTTTAACGGACAGGCAGAAGGTACCTTAGCCTTGACCGGAACGGCATTGCCAACAGCAACCGGGAATTATTTCCTGGTGATGTTTACCAACGATTCTTACAATGAAGTATCCAATCGTGTTTCTTTTGAAGTAATCGACGGAACTTTGGGAACCAATCCTTTTAAAATTGACAACGGTTTAAAAGTATATCCGAATCCTACCAATAATGTCAATCAAACGATTGTACAATCGGATTATCCTATTGATGAAATCGAGATTTTCAATACGGAAGGGAAATTAATGTATGCAACTAAAAATGTGAATAACAATAAATATTCCCTGATCACTCAGGATTTACCAACAGGTGTTTATATTTTAAAGATTCATTCCAGAAAATTGTTTACAGCAAAGCTGATTGTTAAATAGTGGATTATAAAGGTTCTGTAAACAACAACTCCCGCCAAAAGCGGGAGTTTTTTTATAATAATTGCGTTTGAAAAACCAGGAGTTGCTTTTTAGTATTAAAATAATGTTGCTGTACTAAATAGAGATAATTCCCCAGAACCGTAAACAAAATAGAAATATTGGCATCGTTATAGTTATTGTTTGAAAAATAGACAATCTCTTCTGCCAGATAAGCTGTAATGTTTTCCTTAATTTCCGGAGTAATAATGCTCTGAATTCCAGGTGCATCCGTAACTTCTTTTAATTTAGTTCTGAAGTGACTTTCATTAATCCTGAAATTTTTCATATTTCTGTTAATGTCATCATATTCTAAGGTTTGAAAAACAAAGCTAAATGAACTATAAGTTGTGGTATAAACATTTATTAATTCATCATATTTTGAATCGGCACTAAAAAAACTGTGGTATAGCCTTGATAAATTATCTTTATTTGTACGGTCTTCAGATTTGCAATAGAAAAATCTGAAAATGGCAATATCATTTTTCAAAATAAGCTGTTCCAGGTCTTTTTGTTTGTTTTTTAACTCTGCAACCAATCTTCGTGTATCTCTTATTTTATATTTATTGCCATCATAATCAAACGTTTTGAGTTTAATGGTATTTTCATTTTCAATTATTTCTTCTAAAGTTCCGATATCTTTTTTCAGGCTGTAAAGCGACAAAATATTATCCATTTTGGAATCATCAAATAATTCTTCAAAGGTTTTTGTACTTTCTGAAATACTGTTTATTTCGGAATCTACATTAAATGCCAATGGATTATAATTGTCATAATAACCGTTATATACTTCGGGAAAAGCATTTTTATCAAAATTGGACTGAAATTCCTGTTCGAAAGCATTTATATTTTGAATAGCCGGTGTTTGCTGATATTCAATAACTTTAAAAAGTTTATCGGTAATCCGTTGTTGTGTCATTTCAATATTTTCAAACAAGGTATTAGCAAAATTGTTTTCAATATTTACAGACGGAATATTTAATCTGTCAAAAGCTGCAATCCGTTCCTCTGAGGATGGGTGTGAAGCCCATTGATTTTTGATAACTAATTTTGATTTATTGAATCGATCTAAATTCTGAAAAGTAACATTAGGTATTCCATGCAGGTTTTCAATTTTATTTTTTGCTGCTAAAAAAGTCATTATAAAAAACTGTTTTGGAAAAATATTATCAGTTGTAATAGCTTCAGAAATTTTACCACTGTAAAAATTGAGTACTTCATTATAGGACTCATCTGCTAAACTCATTCGTAACATTGAATTTTTCATTGGTTCCGAACCAACAATATTGGCTGCAATTTCATCGGCATGGAATTCCATTTCCCGGGATAAGCTCATATAGCTGATATTAACAACGTCATACGTTTTTCTTAGAATCCATTGAATTCCACGTACTACTGTTATGGAAATTCCCATAAAGATGATTGAATAATTACTGGTATTAGCCCATGACTGAACAGACTTTTCATAGGACTCATTGTCATACAGCATATCGTATATAATCTTATTTACGTTATATACATAACTTCCTACTTTCATGGATTTTTGAGAGAAATGACCAAATTCATGTGCTAAAATCCCTTTAAATTCCGATATAGTGGTACTATTCACCAGGCCAAGCCCAATGTGTAAATTCTTTTTTACGGGTAAAAACATACTCCAAAAGCTGGAATTGTAAAATACGGAGGCGTTTACTTCTGAAGATAAATAGATTTTTTTAGGGAAATCAGTACCAATTTCAGAGACTAATTCCTGAAGCATGGCATGTAACTTTGGTTCCGATTTAATGTCAATTTCCGTTAGATGGGAATTATCGGTTTTATTCTTTTTGAATAAAAATTTGATAAGGAAATAGAGAATAAAAACACCAACACTGGCAATACCCAATCCCAGCATAAGGGTAATTAATGAAGGCCGTATAGCCACAACGGCTATTGCTCCATATATACAGGCAATAAAGATGCCTATAGCTAAAGCTATTAATAATAAATAAACAGTAATAAAGAATAAAATGGCAAACATGGCTTTGGTTGCCATTTGCTTAAAGCGTTTAGAAATTTTGACAGGCTGCATAATCTTAAAATTAACAGCCTCAAAGATATAGGATTCCTTTGTTTTTTTAAACAAAATACATTTATGGAAGTATTATATCACAAAAAAACTGATTATGATAACCGGCTTTGTAAATTACTGTTAAAACAGCACATCGTGAAGATCCGGATTTTTATCAAAAACGCTTTTGGCAATACCTTACCATATTATTTCTTGTTTGTTGTTACTCCAATTATTACTCCAAAATTTCCGTCAGTTTGTGTCCAACTTTGTTCAGGCAAATAAGTTCTTGAAACAAACCCGTCAAGATACAAAGCGTTCTTACAACCTAATTTTTTAAAGTAGTCAGCAAAGTCGTAAAAATTTATTTCGCTCCTGGACATTGCAAAAATTAATTTGTTGTCTGGCAAAATTCCAACACCATTTCTAATGTTCAAATTGTTTGAGCCTTCTTTAAAAGCGGAATGAATTTGTCCGTCAATAACTAACATTGGTCCTGATTGTGTTGCATATTTTATTTGTCTTGTTTCTTTGTATTCAGAAGTCTTACAAATTTTCGGCAAGTTGTCTGTTGTAATATAAAAAACACCATTTGGCATTAAATAGAAATTTCCGTTTCCTTTTGTAGTGTCCAACGCTATAATTTGTCTCCCATTGTCAATAAAAAGTCCTTGTGGTGAGTTGTCTTTTTTAAACATTCCGCCGTTCATAGCAAAATTCAATTTTTTGTTTTTTGTGTCAAGCCAATTTTTAAGGTTGTCAATACTTTTAAAAATTTCGCCTTTGTCATTTTTCCAATAAAATTTCAGGTCTTGTATTTTTGTGTCAACGGTGTAAGAAACAAATCTCTCATCGGTCTTAACTTTTGTCTGTCCAAATAGAAAATACCCAACTGTCAGAAGGGCAATAAAAGTTAGCAATATTATAATTCTATTTCTGTTCACAGATCATTTCTAATGGTTGCAGACGCCGGGATAAAGCTAACTTACAAATAAAAAGCAAATGTGAAACACATTCAGCGGCGCAAAAAGTACAAAATTCAATTTAGTATTTAACCCCGCTTTTTGCCAATGCGATGTTATAGGCAGTTATTTTTTGTCTTTCCAATTCCACCATTTTAGTTTTTCACTATCTTGTCTGTTCATTGGTGTTTCTGCAAAATATACCGCACACCTAAAAACATAAAGTAAACACCTCTCTGTTGCTGTCATTACAGTTTTACGTTGTCATTTTCGTCAAGTTTCCAAAACGGATTGTAAGCAACTTCAAACAAATGTCCGTCCAAGTCTTTGAAGTAACCACTATAACCGCCCCAATAAACCTTTTGTGCAGGTTTTACGATTGTTGCACCAAGTTTCGCAACTTTTTCTAAAATTTCGTCCACTTCTTTTTCCGATTTTGTGTTGTGTGAAATTGTTAGTCCCGAAAATGTTGTTGGCTGATATGTCAATGTTGTATCGTTTACAAGTTCGTGTATTGGGTGCAACGCTAAAATAATTCCGCCTAAGTCAAATAGCGCTAAACTGTCCGTACTTTTGTCGGATTTTTTCCAGCCAAGTCCATTTTCGTAAAAGTTTAATGATTTCTGAAAATCATCAGTTCCAAGTGTTATTAAGTTTAGTTTTTGTCGCATTCGTTGATTTTGTGAAGTTCGGTTGTATAATTGCAGAAACTTTGTATCCGTTCGGGCGGGATTTCCGCACAAACTTTCAAATCCCGACTTTCCCCCGCCTGACAGCAAACCGTTTGTTAACAGTAGGCATTTTGTTATGCTACTTGTTATTTGTTTTGATATGTACCTTCAAGTTTTTTAGATAAGTAAATCTGGCTTTTAGTAATTATATTGATTGTCTATATTTTTCAGTATATACAACGAAGATATTATTTTTCATTATTTTCAAAATAGCCGAGATGTAAATTTATTTGTTCAACATGCTGATATTAAAATTTACTATATTTCAAATTACTTAAACTCCAAATTGTCTCAAATGATGGTCAAAATGTTTCCATTGTACGATTGCCCATTCATTGGGTGTCAATTTTCCAAAAAAAGGATGAGGGTGTTTAGTGCATTTTTCTAGACCATTTTCATAAAACTGTTTAATAAGTAAGATTGCTTTACTCTTTTCTTTTTCAAAATCTTTTTGGTCTATAAAAGTATAGTTTTTACTTGTTGGTGAGTTTTTTGAAAATTGCTTTTTACTTACATAACGGTTTTTAAAAAATCTACCTATAATTTTCCCAATTAACATTCTTTCTTGGCAATTACTGTCCAATGCAGTTTCTATAAATGCATTTAAATGAGCCAGCATTTGCCCAATGCTCATTTTTCCCCATTTTCTTTGTGTGTTAGGTGTTAATTTTTCGACACGGTTTAAAATTTCATCAACATCTATTTTGTTATATAGGTTTTTCATTTTTTTTGAAAAATTATTATTTAGTGATATATTGGAATTGCTTTCCGCTAACACTCAAATATACGAAAATTTTTTAGCTTCAAAAAAACAGAATATACGTGTAACAATTTATAAATCAATGTTTTGATTTATTTTTAATTACTCGTAAGTACTTACAAATAACATTCAATTGAATTCACTTTATCTAAAATGTGAAAGAGGTCAATCTCGTAGAAAGTTTAGGTATCAATTTTTTTATTTTCCGTGAAAAACGAAAAGGTGTTTTAATCACAGGAAAAGATTGTGTTGTTAAAGATGGTCCTATTTGGAATCCATAAAAATTGATTATTCCAATCCGATCAACCTGATAAAATTAATTCTACAGTATACATAATAACTATTTAGACAGTAATTAAACCGAAAGATTATAGTCTAAATAATTTTAAGATAAGAGGATCTATTTTTAAATCGGGACGAAAAATCTGGATTCCTTTAATAAAGTGCTTTTGAAGTTCCAGTTCATTACTGATATCATTCCATAATAGATTAGTCTCTATTCTTTTTACATTATTCAACCTTTGCAAGTTGATATTTGCTGCCTCAAGGTGAAAATAAATTCCTCTTTGCATCGGATTAAATACCGTAAATTCTTTTGATGATCTATAGTATCTCCTTTCCAGTTTTATACCAATATCATAAGTAAGTCCGGAGCTACATAGGCCGGTATATAATACTTTATCCACAAGTTCATCATCGCCATTATAATAGAAAACACCATTTTTATTAACAATTATTTTTTTAATCATTGGCTTTTTCTTACTTAGCTGTACTCCGAAAAAGAGTAATAGTGCAAAAAAAAGAACCAATACGATTAACCCAGGATTATAAGCTCCCATCCAAAATAGAAAAAGAGAACCAAATAGAGGAATGCCCAAAAAGCAGGTAAACATTAAAATCTTAATGCTAATATTAGCATATTTACACGGCTTTGATTCAACACTGATAAATTCTTTTCTCATAAACTTGTGTTTTGTTAAGGATTCGTGTTTCTCTTCTTCTTTTCTTTTAATTCTTTTTCAAAATCTGTTTTACCAAGGTTTGCAAACATATTTGGATGGATTTCCTCAATATTCTTAAAAAGAAAATTCACTTCATTTTTAAGGCTATCGGGATTTAATCTTTTTTTCTTGAGCGTTCAAACTTTTCGCAAAAAACAAACAGATAGTTAGAATTATGAATTTTATAATATTTCATTTCAATATTTCTTGCGTTTTGTATGTTAACCTTATAGCTACCGAGCCGCAGCTTGGCGACAGTGACGGATAAGAAAGCCTAAACTTTCAATAGCGCACTAATCTAAGCAACGGCCTTTTATAAGCATTGGAGCTAAGGTAAAATCATCGGGCCCAAAATGATCATCCACATAATATAGCCTGATATGCTACCCAGAACACCGGAAAAAATAAAGGTTAATCTGTACTTTAAAGGAACTATTTTGAGTATTAAAAAGGATATAATGCATAATCCGATGCTTCCTGAAATAATAGAAAACGTTCCCTCATAGCATCCCAAATGATTAGAAATTTTTAGTTCATCTCCCCAAAAGTAATTTCCTTTATTAAAAAAGATACCGTTGATAATTCCTTTAAAAAAATTAAAAACTTCTCTGGACCAGAACAAGGACAGAAAAATAAGTCCCCATTTCATAAATGAAGTTGTATTTATCGCTTTATAATACTGGAATAGCAATATCACAAAACCAGCTGTACCAATAAAGACGGTTAGCAAAACACCTCCTAAAGTTATAAATAGCTCATCGGTATTTATTTTTTGGATCTTTATAACATATTCATTTTTCTGTTTAAAAGGCAAATTGTTTTCAATTTCAAAACGATACCTGTCGTATGTTTTTAAAACATCGCTTTTAAAATCATTAGACCATTCTATACTGGCATAATGCAGTGTATTTTGATAACCTAAACATTTGGCAACGGCTATATGACCGTATTCATGTGTAATAGTTCCCAAAATAGTCAACAGTATAAAACAGCCTGACAAAAGAAACAACATACGTTTATAAAGAATAAACATATAAAAAGCATTATAATCAGTTAGGATAGACCGATATATCGTTTAATTTGTTCCTAATAGCAGTAACAACCGGTAACATTAACGAAATTATTTTTTTCATGATTTCAGATTTTAATTGTTAATAGCACTTACTATTTTTATCTATACTGTTGCCTGTAAGTGTATTACTTAAATTTACCAGTACGAAATTGTATATTATTTCTGCTAAAACCAAAAAATCAGCTACGCACTTATACTCATACTCAATAATTATCCCGTTTTAAGTGTTAATTCGTTATTAGGTTATCTGCTTATGATAATCAATATATTTCTATTTTAAAACAGCACATCATGAAGATCCGGATTTTTATCAAAAACGCTTTTGGCAAAAGGACATAACGGTAAGATCTTAATATTGCTTTTTCGGGCAAAAGCCACTGCTTCCAGTACCATATTTTTACCAACGTTCTGTCCCTTAAAATCCGGATTTACTTCGGTATGGTCTATTATTATTTTATCAGTACCAGCCCAGCTGTAGGTCATTAATCCGGCTTCTGTGTTAGTATCTACGGCTTTAAAATAGCCTTTGTTGCTTTCGTTTACTTGTTCTATTTTCATTAAAGTATCATTTAATCTGGTTATTTTTTAGTGTATTCCATACGGTACAGGTCAAAACCTGCTGCCCAATAATCTTTTACAATTTCTTTTAGCTCAAAACCGTTTTTTTCGTAAAACGCATATACCAGTTGGGATGTTCTTACCGTAATCAGCTGTATATGGTTTAAAGCTTTCAGTTTTTCTATGCGATGCTTTAAAAGCATCCCGCCAATACCTTTGCCCTGGTATTCCGTATGCAGTATATCCCAGCTGATTTTTCCGGTTGTAAGGTCTTCTGAAAAATTAAACCCGCCGGAACCAATGATTTTATTGTCATATTCCACAACAAAATACTGTTCGATTTCATTATCGAGGTAAAAAATCAGATCGGCTTCTTCTTCCGGAGAAAAATATTGCGGGGTGTTTAGCTGCAACAAGGCAATAACCGCTGGTTTATCGGTACTTTTATAATTTCGGATGCTAATTTCGGTATGCATGGGTAGTGTTTGCCGGTTAATTTTCAAAAGTTTTTCGCTGCTTAACAGTAAGAGTGCTTCAAACGTTTCATTAAATCAAATATAAAAAAAATCTGTCAGTTTTTTTGAATCCGACAGATTTAGAATGCTGGTAAACCCCCGAATTATAATAGTTCTTTTGCCGCACTAATGATAAAATCGGCAATTTCATCCGGTTTTGAAGCCATAGAGGCATGTCCGGTATGTAACGAGATTGTTTTGGCTTTCATTCTTTCCGCAAAGAAATGCTGTGTTTCCGGCGGAATCATATTGTCGTTTTCTGAAACCTGGTACCATACCGGCAGTTTTTTCCAGCCTACAGTTGTTGGCTTTTCTTCAAAACATCTTCCGGAAGTCGGTTTTTGGGCCGCAGCCATTACCAAAGCTTCTTCTTCACTGCAATCCTGGGCAAAACTTGCCCGGAATAAATCTCTTTTAATCCATAGGAAACCGTATTTATCCGGGTAAAGGCTTGCTGCGCCTGTAGGCGGTTTTGTCCTGCCTAATAGCTCCCCGAGATTTTCCGTTTCATCCGGTGCAAAGGCGGCAATATACACCAGCCCGACTACATTGGGGCATTTTACAGCGGCTTCGGTTATGATAGCGCCGCCATAAGAATGACCTACTAAAATAGTTTGTCCTTCCAGTGATTCCGCCAGCCTTTTTACGGTTTCGGCATCATCTGTGAGTGACGTTAAGGGATGTTGTGAGGCCACTACTGTATAACCGGCTTTAGCGATTATCGGGATAACTTTTCTCCAGTGAGAACCGTCTCCCCAGGCTCCATGTACCAATACGATGTTTGACATAAGTTTTATTTTAAAGTTAGAAATCCTAAGCAATATTTAGTGATGCATTCCTGCTGCAGCACTATTATCCGGGGCAACTTATTCAAAAATGGAAACTTTGTTTTTTGGAGCGATCTAAGTTACAAAAATAACGGACACTAAAATCTAAAATAATAGCAATCAGTATATTGTAACATTTTTATAACAGGCGCTATAAAGAACCGGCCTGATTTTTTGTAAACCAGGCCGGTTCATATATTATAATATGGTCGTTGTTATGGCTATCGGATTGGATAAGGCTTTGTGAATAGGACAGCTGTCTGCAATTACCCGCAAACGGGCACGCTGCGCTTCATCAAGATTACCGGTAAATTCGATTTTGCGTTCCAGCTTAGTAATATTGGCAGGAATATCCCTTTCGAAAGTCACTTCGATTTTCACATCGGTTAAATCCCAGCCTTTACGGTCGGCATACATGCGCAGGGTAATAATGGTACAGGCGGCAAGAGAAGATGCAAACAGTTCCTGTGGGGCAAAACCAAGGTTCTGTCCGCCCATGCTTTCCGGTTCGTCCGCTAAAAGGGTGTTCGTGCCGGCAGTAATCGTGGTTTTATAAAGTTCTTTTCCGATATGTGCGTTGATTGTATCCATACGTTTAAAATTTAGGAGGTGGTGGTAAAGGGACAAATTCTGTTTCACCGGGTACTTTCGGGAATTCCTGTTTTTGCCAGCGCTCTTTCGCTTCTTCAATCAGTTCTTTACTGGAAGCTACGAAGTTCCAGAAAATAAAATGCTCTTCGGGAAATGCCTCACCGCCAAAAATATATACGGTTGTATTGGCTGCCATTTCAAATTCACACAGGGTGCTGTCTTTGGCAATCAGGATCTGTTTGGGTTCAAAAACAGTACCGTCACTGGTAATGCTGCCTTCCAGGATGTATAGCGCACTTTCACCAAACAGGTCTTTTCCGATGTTTACTTTTTGTGCTCCGGTACTTTTAATTTCAATAAAGTACAGCGGACTGTAAACCGGTACAGGCGATTTTTTACCAAAGGCTTCCCCGGCAATCAGCTTTATCGATAATCCGCCTTCATTCCAGTGTGGCAGGTCCTCTTTGTCCACATGTACAAAAGAAGGTTCCATCTGTTCCAGATCCTTAGGCAGAGCCACCCAAATTTGCAATCCGTGCAGCATTTTGTCGGATGTTCTTAAATATTGCGGCGTTCTTTCGGAATGTACGATACCGTTTCCGGCGGTCATCCAGTTCACAGCACCCGGTTGGATTTCAATATCGGAACCCAGACTGTCTTTGTGCTGTATACTGCCTTCAAAAAGATAGGTCAGTGTAGACAATCCGATATGCGGATGCGGCGCAACATCAAGATTCTGATAATCTTTTAAATGTGCCGGCCCCATATGATCGATAAAAGCAAAAGGACCAACGGTTCGCTTTTCACGAAAGGGAAGGAGGCGCCCTACCATAAAGTTGCCAATATCGGCAGCACGCTCCTCAATAATTAATTTGATGTTTGACATAGTCTGTATTTTAAAAAATTAGTCTTCCAGATACCCGAACCGTCCCATGTTTACATCTTCAAATGCCTGAATGATCTCTTCACGGGTGTTCATTACAAACGGTCCGTGAGCAACAATGGGCTCGTTGATCGGTTCACCGCTTAAAACCAGTACGATAGCATTTTCAAGGGCTTCAATCGTAAATGTTTCGCCTTTATTTTCAAACAAAGCCAGATGATCGGTAGGAACAACTTCGCTGTCGTTTATTTTAATGCTTCCTTCAATTACCAGTAAAGCAGTATTGTAATGTGCCGGAAAGCTAAAAAGAGCTTTTCCGCCTTTATTCAGTTTAGCATTTTGCAGGTTTACCGGCGTAAATGTCGAAGCAGCACCTTTAACATCCTGATATTGCCCGGCAATAACTTCGATAATTCCGGCATTATCCGGTAATTCAAATTTATTAATGGCATCATTCGTGATTCCCTGGTATTTTGGCTGGGACATTTTATCTTTTGCCGGAAGGTTTACCCACAATTGGACCATCTGAAAATCACCGCCGGTTTTGCTGAATTCTTTTTCGTGGTATTCTTTGTGCAAAACACCGGAGGCCGCGGTCATCCATTGTACGTCGCCTTCACCAATCACACCGCTGTTGCCCGAACTGTCATGGTGTGCCACTTTCCCTTTATAGGCAATGGTTACCGTTTCAAATCCCCTGTGCGGATGAACTCCGACACCTCTTGGAATTTCGGTAGGTGAAAAATGATATTTCGAATTGTAATCCATCATGATAAACGGACTCATGCGTTCCATATCCAGATGATAACCGCTTGGGATAAAGTTGTGAACTCTAAAGCCGTCGCCCACAAAGTGCGGAGCTCTTGGCGCTACTACTATTTCAATATTTTTTGTTGCCATTTTGTTTTCTTATTTAAAAGTTACAGTACAAAATTACTATCACAGCAATTGCTGTACATTGATGTATGGTAAGAAATCAATACGGCTTAAAATTCCGTTTGGCCAGTTCTTTCCGTACACGGCTCAGGCTTTCGGGTGTAATGCCCAAATAGGAAGCGATCATCCATTGCGGAACGCGCAGCATCAGGTCGGGATAAAGCCGGATAAAATCCAGATAGCGCTGTTCTGCCGTGGCGCCTAATAACAGGTTGATTCTTTTTTGTAAATGACGGATATGGTTCTGCAGGGCTTTTTCATTGAACAATCGAAACGACAGGCTAATTTCGGAAGCTTTATTGATAAACTCCTGGTCGAGAAAAATAAAAGTTGTCTCTTCAATGGCATCGATATAAAAATCGGATGGCTCGTTAAAAAAGATACTGCTGCGGTCACTGATGATCCAGTTTTCGGAAGCAAACTGAATAATATGTTCCTTTCCGGAATGGTCAATGGTATAAGAGCGCAACAGGCCGTTTTCTACAAAAAAGGAGTGATGGCAAATTTCTCCCGGATTTAATAAAACGGTTCCTTTGGCAATTGTTTGGGTTTTTATCGCATCGGTCAGCAATAAAAACTGATCGGCTGTAATGCCTGCTTTTGCCTGTAAATAGGTTTTAAAATTGTTGTTTGCTGGTACCATGCAGTAGGGCTCTAATAGATACTCTCAAAGGTACGGAGAATTTTCGGGAGAAAAAGAATCTGGTAAAAACGGAGTAGGTAACAGAACCGATTTACTTTGTTAAAAAATGATTATTAGCGGTATAAATTTTAAATTTTTCAAATGAGCAAATTCTGTGATTAACAAATTTATTGTACTTTTACCACCCAAACACAACACTTCATTATGAGTCAAAAAATATTGCTTACTTCGAAAGAAGTCAATATCATTCTGCATCGTTTGGCCTGTCAGTTAATCGAAAAACACCTTGATTTTTCAAATACAATTCTTATTGGGATTCAGCCGAGAGGTAAATATTTAGCAGAACGAATCAAACAACTTTTAGAAGAAGAATACCACGTAAACCATGTTCCGCTGGGATTTTTGGACATTACCTTTTTCAGAGACGATTTCCGTAGAAATGAAAAACCGCTGGAAGCCAACAAGACCCAGATTGATTTTCTGGTAGAAGATAAAAAGGTCGTTTTTGTAGACGATGTTTTATTTACCGGACGCAGTATCCGTTCGGCTTTGACTGCTATTCAGTCTTTTGGCAGACCGTCAGAAATTGAACTACTGGTATTGATTGACCGTCGTTTTAGCCGTCATTTGCCAATACAGCCGGATTATCGCGGCCGCCAGGTAGATGTAATCAACAACGAAAAAGTAATCGTAAACTGGAAACAGAACGAAGGAGAAGATGAAGATGAAGTACTTTTAGTGTCTAAACCTGTAACTAACAACTAACTAACCCGCAACAACACAACAATGAAAGAGTTAAGTGTCAATCATTTACTTGGAATAAAATACATCAACAAAAACGATATTGATTTAATCTTTGAAACGGCAGATCATTTTAAAGAAGTTATCAATCGTCCTATCAAAAAAGTACCGTCTTTACGGGATATAACCATTGCCAATATCTTTTTTGAAAACAGTACCCGTACCAAATTATCTTTTGAATTAGCACAGAAAAGACTATCGGCAGATGTGATCAGTTTTTCTGCTGCACAGTCCTCGGTTAAAAAAGGAGAAACGCTAATTGATACCGTAAACAATATCTTATCGATGAAAGTGGATATGGTGGTGATGCGCCACAGCAATCCCGGTGCCGCCCATTTTTTATCCCAAAATGTAAAAGCGAGTATTGTGAATGCCGGCGACGGTGCTCACGAGCATCCTACGCAGGCTTTACTGGACAGTTTTTCTATCCGGGAAAAATTGGGAGAAGTAGGCGGAAAGAAAGTGGTGATCGTAGGGGATGTTCTGCATTCCCGTGTAGCCTTATCAAACATCTTTGCTTTGCAGATGCAGGGTGCAGAAGTTAAAGTATGCGGACCGAAAACCCTGATCCCGAAATATATTGAAAGCCTTGGAGTAACCGTTGAACCAAACCTGCGTAAAGCATTAGAATGGTGTGATGTAGCAAATATGCTTCGGGTGCAAAACGAACGTATGGATGTGAACTATTTCCCATCTACAAGAGAATACGCACAGCAATATGGTGTTGACAAAGCCTTACTGGATTCGTTAAATAAAGAAATTATCATCATGCACCCGGGACCAATTAACCGCGGGGTGGAAATTACATCGGATGTTGCCGATTCGCAGCAATCCGTAATTTTAAACCAGGTAGAAAACGGAGTTGCTATCCGAATGGCGGTTATCTATTTATTAGCCTCAAAAATCAAATAATACATAATGAAAAAATGGCTGGTTTTACTTCTAATCCCTTTTCTGTTTTCAGGATGTACGCTGGCAGAATTTTTCTGTATTAGAAATTATACCAACAAACCCATATTAATAATGTTTCCCCGGCATGTTTTCCATAACGGCTATGAAATATTAATAAAACACAGGCTCATTGATGAAACGGAGATTAAAAGTGATTTGTTTTTAAAAGGTTTTATAACGCATAAGACTGACATTAAAAATAATAAGATTACTTTTATTATTCCGGAAAAGAGTACTGTTTACCTGGAAAGGTTTAAAAAAAGTTTTAAGCATATAACGATTAAACCGGCTGCAGCCAATAAAGACTATATTGTTAAAAATAAAAAACAGATTTACAAACCTAATATGATGAGTGCTGTATATTGCACAGATATAGAGGAGGTTAAAAACTAAAGGAACTTATTTTGTTTTGATAATGAATGAAGATAATAAGAAAAAAATTGCTTTAGGCTTTATTTTAGGATTTGCAGTGATCTTTACGATAATCATTGGCGTAAAATACCTGATGAAGCCTTCTATCGATAATGATCTGATATCCATGTCGCATGAAGTGAACCGGAAGTGTCCTATTTTTGTTGACAAAGAAACCCGTCTGGATAATGCCAATGTTTTACCCAATAAAGTCTTCCAGTATAATTACACCCTGGTCAACCTGGTTAAAGAACAGGTAGATGTAGACGAAGCACAGAAAGTTATTGCCCCTAATCTGATTAATAGTGTAAAAACCAGCCCTGATATGAAAAAATTCAGGGATAATAATGTGAAACTTATTTATGCTTACCGGGACAAAAACGGTAAATCCCTATTTAAAATATTCATCACTCCGGAAATGTATAATGATTAAAACGCCCGGAGTTCATAAAAAATAGTAATTTAGCAGTTGTATTGATATAAAAGACTCATTTTTATAAGCACATGAAAGTAGACGAAAAAGGACATACTATAATTATTAAAGACACTGAAGGGGAAGTAAATACCTTTTTAGAAAAGGTGAGCAGCCAGCACAATAATTTTAAAGATTTTAACCTGGTTTTAGATGTAACACAGGATAAAAGTGTCGATTTAAAAGCGATCAAACTGTTTACACCTTTGTCTAAAATACATAAAAAAGGAAAGAAATCCTTTGTGATCGTAGCGGAAAATATCGATTTCAATGATGTTCCGGCTTCGCTATTAGTGGTTCCTACACTTTTAGAAGCGCATGACATGATTGAAATGGAAGAGATAGAGCGCGATTTAGGATTTTAACCGCAAAACTGCCGATGAAACTGACCATATTGGGCTGTTATGCCGCAACACCACGAACAATTACCAATCCGACAGCACAGGTTCTGGAAATTAAAAACCGGATGTTTCTGATTGACTGCGGTGAAGGAACACAGGTACAGCTTCGGAAAAATAAAATAAAATTCTCCCGTATCGAGCACATCTTTATTTCCCATTTGCATGGCGACCATTTCTATGGTCTGGTGGGACTGATTTCCACCTTTATGCTGTTAAACAGGGTGAGCGATTTACATGTTTACGGACCAAAAGGAATCAAGGAAGTTATTTTACTACAATTGCGGCTTTCCGGCTCTTTTACAGGCTATAACCTGTATTTCCATGAATTGGAAAGTACCGAGAGTGAAGTTATTTATGAAGACGAAAAAGTTATTGTGAAAACAATTCCTTTAAAGCATAGGGTTTATACCAATGGCTTTTTGTTTCAGGAAAAAAACAAAGAACGCAAACTCGATATCAATACCATATTAAACTACAATATTGAACAGTGCTATTACCAGAAGATCAAAAACGGTGGTGATATCACTTTAGATGACGGCACGGTGATCCCTAATGCCCAACTTACATTTGACCCGGAACCGGAAAAAAGCTATGCGTTTTGCTCCGATACTGTTTATGATGAAACCATAGTGCCTTATCTTAAAAACGTAAGTGTCCTATACCACGAAAGTACCTTCCTGGAAACGGAAGCACATCTGGCAGGAAAAACCATGCATACCACGGCAAAACAGGCAGCAGCGATAGCAAAGCTTGCCAATGCCGGTCAGCTGGTTATGGGACATTATTCCACGCGGTATGAAAGCATAGCGCATTTTAAAGATGAAGCACAAACTATATTTCCGCATATTTTATTGGCAGACGATGGTAAGTCGTTTGAATTCTAATGGTTAACTATCCTTATAAAACAAGGATTTTTCCGTTCGAAAAAGCCAAAAACGCAGTAAATTAGTGCTCTGAAATTTTTTACTTTAAAGTCATGAGTGATTTAAGCAACTATAGAAAATCCTACGAAAAGAAAGCCTTAGTGGAAACGGATATACCGGAAGATCCGATTAACCTGTTCCAGAAGTGGTTTTATGAAGTAGAAGAGTTTGGTGGTATTGAAGAAGTAAATGCCATGACGGTTGCGACTATCGGTTTGGACGGATTTCCAAAATCGAGAGTCGTTTTATTAAAAAAATTCAACGAAGAAGGCTTTATTTTCTTCACCAATTATAATTCCGAAAAAGGGAAAGCCATTTCCCATAATCCGCATATCTGTCTGTCTTTCTTTTGGCCCACAGCCGAGCGCCAGGTAATCATTAAGGGCATAGCCGAAAAAACATCGGAGCTGGTTTCCGATGGTTATTTTGACAGCCGTCCGGACGGAAGTAAACTGGGTGCCATTGTTTCGGCCCAAAGTGACGTAATTCCATCACGGGAATATCTGGAAGAAAATCTTAAAAAACTGGAACAGGAATATGAAGGAAAAGAAATTCCGCGGCCACAACATTGGGGCGGTTTCCTGGTTCGTCCGGTAGAAGTGGAATTCTGGCAGGGAAGACCCAACCGCCTGCACGACCGCATACGCTATAAATTGCAGGAAGATTACTACTGGAAAATAGAACGACTTTCGTCGTAAAGCCCATTTTAAGGTTTAAGTGTTAAAATTTAAGGTATTTTATCGATTTTTTTTGCAGGTAATCGATATTAGGATACTTTTGTACCTGTTATTTGCTGTTATATAGACAGTTATAACATGCCCCAATATTACATACTTAAACTAATAAATGTATATGAAGCTATTTCGTTGCACATTACTTGTGTGCTTTTTTATGATGTTGATTTCCTGTTCAACGGATAGTGCTAATGAGACGATCGACACGCCTAAAGTTGTAAATGATTTTACCTATAATCAGGAAGAACTTCAGATTGAACAAAAATTAAACAGTTACAGAGCCAGTAAAGGACTGGCACCTTTGAGCAGAATCAATCATATATCGCATGTTTCGGAAGGACATGACAATTATATGATTTCGACTAAAACAGTTGACCATTCGTATTTTGAAGAAAGAGAGCAGAACTTAAAAGCCACATTAGGAGCGAAAAGAGTAGGCGAGAACATTGCTTACGGTTACAGCACTATTGATGCCACTTTTAACGCCTGGCTAAACAGTGATCTTCATAAAATGAATATCGAAGGGGATTATACCAATTTTGGTGTTGCCGTGCGAAAAGATGCAAACGGCGATATGTATATCACCAATATGTTTATTAAAAAATAACCAACCAGGAGTATACAATACAAAAGCATCCTTTTTGAAGGGATGCTTTTGCTGTTAATAGGGGGGCTTTATTACATTTTTATAACAATAAATTCACTGCGTCTGTTTTTCTGATGTTCGGCTTCCGAGCAGGGAACACCATCCGAACAACCGTTAACCAATCGGGTTTCGCCATAACCTTTAGCCGTTAAGCGGTTTCTTTCGATACCATTTTTAACCATATACTCTAAAGTCGATTTGGCTCTTCGGTCGGACAAACGTTCGTTGTACTGGTGTGTCTGACGGCTGTCTGTATGGGAACGGATATCCACGACCATCGTTGGATGTTCTTTCATCACAGCAATTACTTTTTGTAAATCTACAGCGGCATCCGGACGGATATTCCATTTGTCCAGGTCAAAATAAATGATTTCGATATCCAGTACTTTTGCCAGATCGGTTCCCACTTCAATCGGGATAACGCGTTTTTCAAGGGCAATATCCACAACTGTTTCCCCGGATTTGGCCGGTATGGTTACATTTACTTCTTTGGTTTCATAATCGGTATTTTCAGCCCTTACATAATATCTCTTATCACAATCGATGGTTTCAAAAGTATAATGTCCGTTGCTATCGGTCATCCGGCTGCCCATTTCCTTCATATTGGAATCAAACAGGGTGACTTTGGCATTCAAGAGCGGTAAACCGCTTTCTTTATCGGTAATTGTACCTTTTAGGATCTGGTCGCATCGCAGTTCCCGGAATTTATAAATATCATCCGATCCCATTCCGCCTTCACGGTTCGAGCTGAAATATCCCATTTGTGCCCGGGTATCCACGATATAAGCAAAATCATCTTTAGGACTGTTCACGGGACTTCCCAGATTTTCCGGAGCAGAAAAACTGCCGTCAGCATTCATTTTCGATTTGAAAACATCCAGTCCGCCAATGCCCAAATGACCGTCGGAGGCAAAGTACAGCTCATTTTTCAGCGATACAAACGGAAAGGATTCCCTGCCGGTAGTATTGATTGCTTTACCGAGGTTTTCCGGTTTACCATAGGTTCCGTTGCTATTGATGGCTACTTTATAAATATCTGAAGCACCGGATGTTCCCGGCATGTCTGATGAAAAATAAAGTGTTTTTTCATCCGGGCTTAACGCCGGATGCGCCACACTGTAATTGTTGTTGTTAAACGGCAATTCTTTAATATCGTCCCATTTTCCGTTCACTAAAGATGCTTTATAGATTTTCAGCTTGATAATGCGGTCGCTGCTTTTTCCTTTTTTACCATCGTTATAATTGTTACGGGTAAAATACATCGTGTTTCCATCTTTGGTAAATACCGGAGTCGATTCATGAAAACGGGTATCTATCGAGCTTGAAAATTTTACGGCAGGATCCAAAAAACCTTCTCCTGCAATCCTGGCCGTATAGAGTTTTGTAAAATACTGGTTGGTCCATTTGTGTTTTCTTTGAAACACGCCGCCGGTATCGCGGGCAGAAGCAAATACCACATCTTCTCCGTAGAAAGCAGATCCGTAATCGGAATATTTCGAATTTGTACCGGAATTTTCAACCTGGTAGCGTCCGGAATCTTTGGATAACCGCTGGATATAATCGGGATTAGCCAGCAGCTCCTTACCGATAGGATCATTTGTTTTCTGGGAAAACGTTTGCAGCATCTTATCGGCTTCATCATATTTCCCTACAGATTTCAGTGCCTGGGAATATCGGAAATAATATTCCGGATCCACAGCCTGGTTAAGGGCAAAAAGTTCCCGGTACCATTTTTCAGCTTTATCCAGTTCTCCGTTGAAATAATAGGCATTTCCAAGTTTTTCAAACAGATTAACGGATTTATATCCTTTATCGGCTACTTTTTCATAAACGGCAATAGCATCAATATAGGCATATTTGTCATATTTCTTATTGGCATTATTGAGCCTCGAATTCTGAGCAAATCCTGAGAGCATACCAATAAAAGTAAATAGAAGTATAGTTTTGATTTTCATGACGTCAGGGTTTTAAAAGAATCGGGGTGTTAACACTCTGTTGTAGTTGTTCAAAAATTCAAATCGCAGGAATATTTCATGGGAACCGGAGTTGTAATTTGCCAGGCGGGTTGTTTCCGCATCATAGGCATAACCGATAAACCAGGAATCTGTGATTTGAAATCCAGCCAAAGCACTCACAGCGGCATCCCATCTGTAGGCTACGCCAAGAGTTAACTTATCAGAGATCAGGAAGTTTCCGGAAACGTCCACTTGTAATGGTGCTCCTTCAACAGCTTTTACCAATAAAGCAGGTTTGAATTTTAATTCCGTGCTAAAGTCAAATACGTGACCGGCAATGAAATAATAATGCAGACGCTCTTTGGTTACAGAAACCGAATTGTCTTTATAATGTTTGGTTTCCAGAAAGTTCGGAACAGACAAACCGAAATAAGTATTGTCAGAGTGAACGTATATCCCGGTTCCTACATTCGGACTAAAGTCCATATTCAGGTTCTGGAACTGCGGATCACCCTGGTGCTGAATGTTCAGTTTGTTAACATCGATGCTAAACAGGTTTGCTGTTGCTTTTACGCCAAAGGAAATTTTATAATCCCCGGAAGTCTGGATAGTATAAGATACATCAAGAGAAATATTGTTTTCTGTGGAAGGACCGATTTTATCGTTTAAAAAGGAAAGACCAAGTCCTACATTAGAATTGTTGATAGGTGTATTGATGGAGGCCGCACCGGTGGTGGGCGCTCCATCTAATCCTACCCATTGTCTTCTGTACATCCCATAAACGCTCATTACACCACGGGAACCGGCATAACCAGGATTTATGTTAATGGTATTGTACATATACTGAGTATATTGAGAGTCTTGTTGTGAATAACCTGTCACACTGATCAATATAAAAACGAATATTATAATTTGTGTTTTCATGTACACCGTAATTTAAATTGAACTAAAAAATTGATACGGAACTATCTATTAAGATATAAATAACCTGCTTTATCGAAGTTGGTTCCTTTTTCATCTTTATATTTTAAAATATAATAATACGTTCCGTCCGGTAATTCTGCGCCTCTGTCAATAGTGGCACGACCTTCAGATACACCAGCAAATACTTTGGTGGTATTGTTATAACCATCTGTACTAAACACTAATATACCCCATCTGTTGTAAATTTCAACATTATTTTCCGGATAACATAAAATTCCGTCAATAAAGAAAACATCGTTATAACCGTCATTATTTGGCGATACCGCATTGTAAACAGTGATCGAACAGGCTGGTAATACAATACATCTGTCGTGTACTTCAATATTTATTTCAAATACTTTAGGACAGTCTCCATCCGAGATAGTATAGCGGACAATATAGTTTCCTAAAGCGGCCTGATGCGGATTGAAGATACTTCCTTCCAGTGCTGTTCCGGCATTCGGACTTGACCAGGTGCCATTTTGAGCGGTGCCTTCCGGCAGTAATGTGAAAAGATTAACGGGTTCATCATTGATACAGATTGTTTTCGCAATTACGGTCAACGGATTCTCAATACTAACAGTAACCGTTTGGGTAAAAGTAGCTGTATTAAAACAAGTATCGCTTACCGTCCATGTTCTGATAATAACATAAGAGCCGGCGGTTTGATTGCCTGTATTTTCAGAATATGCTACCGTTACCGTTGCACCACAATTGTCTGTAAATGTCAATTCCGGAACAGGTGGAATAGCGGTACAAACAGCATTTACTTCCGTTTCTAATGCCGAAGCTAAAACCGGAGCGGTATCATCAGAAACCGTTATCAGCTGTATGCTGTTTGAAGTATTGCCACAGGTATCGGTAAATGTCCAGGTACGGGTAATGATATACGAATTAGGACACTCACCTTGTGTGGTACTATCCTGTCCTTGTACGGTAATTTCACCGGAACAGCTGTCATTCGCAGTCAGACTGATCATTTCCGGAATTTGTCCGCCGCAAGATACAGTTACATCAGCCGGAGCCGTTGGAGCTACCGGAGGAATGGTATCGCTTACATTGATGGTTTGCGATACGGAAGCACTGTTGCCACAGGCATCTACAAATGTCCATGTTCTGGTAATGCTATAAGAACCGGGACAGTTACCGGGAACAGTGGAATCTTGTCCCTGTACGGTGATTTCACCGGAACAGTTATCATTAGCGGTCAGGCTAATCATTGCCGGTATGTCATTGCTACAAGCTACTGTTACACTTTCAGGAGCAGTTGGAACAACCGGAGCTATAGTATCATTAACATTGATAGTTTGTGATACAGACGCACTGTTACCACAGGCATCCACAAAGGTCCAGGTACGGGTGATTATATAAGAATTCGGACAGTTACCTTGAACGGTTGTGTCTTGCCCTTGTACGGTAATTTCACCGGAACAGTTATCATTAGCGGTCAGGCTAATCATCGCTGGAACATCGGTACTACAGGCAACAGTTATATTCGCTGGTGCAGTTGGAACAACCGGAGCTATAGTATCATTAACATTGATGGTTTGTGATACAGAAGCACTGTTGCCGCAGGCATCCACAAAGGTCCAGGTTCTGGTAATAATATAAGAGTTCGGACAGTTACCTGGAACAGTGGAATCCTGTCCCTGTACGGTAATTTCACCGGAACAATTATCATTAGCGGTCAGGCTGATCATTGCCGGTACGTCATTGCTACAAGCTACTGTTACACTTTCAGGAGCAGTTGGCACCACCGGAGCTACAGTATCATTAACATTGATGGTTTGTGATACAGAAGCACTGTTTCCGCAGGCATCCACAAAGGTCCAGGTACGGGTGATTACATAAGAGCTTGGACAATTACCTTGAACGGTGGCATCCTGTCCCTGTACGGTGATTTCACCGGAACAGTTATCATTAGCGGTCAGGCTAATCATCGCCGGTACGTCAGTACTACAGGCAACAGTTATATTCGCTGGTGCTGTTGGCACTATCGGAGCCACGGTATCATTTACATTAATGGTTTGTGATACTGACGAACTGTTACCACAGGCATCTACAAAGGTCCAGGTACGGGTAATGATATAAGAGCTTGGACAGTTGCCTTGAACGGTTGTATCCTGTCCTTGAACGGTGATTTCACCGGAACAGTTATCATTAGCAGTCAGGCTAATCATCGCCGGTACGTCAGTACTACAAGCTACTGTTATATTCGCTGGTGCTGTTGGTACTACTGGAGCTATAGTATCATTAATATTGATGGTTTGTGATACGGAAGCACTATTGCCGCAGGCATCCACAAAGGTCCAGGTACGGGTGATTACATAAGAGCTTGGACAGTTGCCTTGAACAGTGGAATCCTGTCCCTGTACGGTAATCGCACCGGAACAGTTATCGTTAGCGGTCAGGCTAATCATCGCCGGTACGTCACTGCTACAAGCTACTGTTATATTCGCTGGTGCTGTTGGTACTACTGGAGCTATAGTATCATTTACATTGATGGTTTGTGATACTGAAGCACTGTTACCACAGGCATCTACAAAGGTCCAGGTACGGGTGATTATATAAGAATTCGGACAGTTACCTTGAACGGTTGTGTCTTGCCCTTGTACGGTGATTTCACCGGAACAGTTATCATTAGCGGTCAGGCTAATCATCGCCGGTACGTCAGTACTACAGGCAACAGTTATATTCGCTGGTGCTGTTGGCACTATCGGAGCCACGGTATCATTTACATTAATGGTTTGTGATACTGACGAACTGTTACCACAGGCATCTACAAAGGTCCAGGTACGGGTAATGATATAAGAGCTTGGACAGTTGCCTGGAACAGTGGAATCTTGTCCCTGTACGGTAATCGCACCGGAACAATTATCATTAGCGGTCAGGCTAATCATTGCCGGAACATCAGTACTACAAGCTACGGTTACGTTTGCCGGAGCGGTTGGAGCTACCGGAGGTATAGTATCACTAACTGTAAAAGTTGCCTGAGTAGTAGCTGTATTGCCGCAAGCATCTGTTGCCGTAAAGATTACAACGACACTTTGAGAGCAGTTATTTGTCAGCGGACTAAAGTTGTTGGTCCAGGTAACAGTACTGCAATTATCGTTAGCAGTGGCGCCACCATTGGTGTTTAACCAGTTTTGTAACTGGGATTGGTTGCCCTGACCATCACAACTCACCGCTAAGTTTTGCGCTTGTGCAGTGATTGTAGGCGGGATGTTGTCCAGTACGGTGATAATCTGGTTCTGACTGGCAGCCGTATTTCCGCAGGCATCGGTTAACGTCCATGTTCTGGTTATAGTTTTAGAACCAGGACAATTACCATCGGCGATTACATCGGTATAAGTGGCTTGCAATCCTGTAGAACAATTATCGGCTTCATTGGTTACATCGCCGGTTACAGCAATAGAGGCATCATAACTACAGTTTGCATTGGCATAAATAGTAGTATTGGCCGGAGCGGTAAACGTTGGCGGAATAGTATCATTTACATTAATGGTTTGCGATACAGACGAACTGTTTCCGCAGGCATCCATAAAGGTCCAGGTACGAGTGATTATATAAGAACTTGGACAGTTACCTTGTACGGTTGTATCTTGTCCCTGTACGGTAATGGCACCGGAACAGTTATCATTAGCGGTCAGGCTGATCATCGCCGGAACATCGGTACTACAGGCAACAGTTATATTTGCTGGTGGTGTTGGAACCACCGGAGCTACAGTATCATTTACATTAATGGTTTGAGATACAGAAGCACTGTTACCACAAGCATCCACAAAGGTCCAGATACGAGTGATTACATAAGAGCTTGGACAGTTGCCTTGAACGGTTGTGTCTTGCCCTTGTACGGTGATTTCCCCGGAACAGTTATCATTAGCGGTTAGGCTGATCATCGCCGGTACGTCAGTACTACAGGCAACAGTTATATTCGCTGGTGCTGTTGGCACTATCGGAGCCACGGTATCATTTACATTAATGGTTTGTGATAATGACGAACTGTTACCACAGGCATCTACAAAGGTCCAGGTACGGGTAATGATATAAGAGCTTGGACAGTTGCCTGGAACAGTGGAATCTTGTCCCTGTACGGTAATCGCACCGGAACAATTATCATTAGCGGTCAGGCTAATCATCGCTGGTATATCAGTACTACAGGCTACGGTAACATTTGCCGGAGCGGTTGGAGCCACCGGAGGTATAGTATCACTAACCGTAAAGGTTGCCTGGGTAGTAGCTGTATTGCCACAGGCATCGGTAGCGGTAAAAATCACAACAACGCTTTGAGAGCAGTTATTGGTTAGTGGACTAAAGTTGTTGGTCCAGGTAACGGTACTGCAATTATCGTTAGCAGTGGCGCCACCATTGGTGTTTAACCAGTTTTGTAACTGGGATTGGTTGCCCTGACCATCACAGCTAACCGCTAAGTTTTGCGCTTGTGCAGTGATTGTAGGCGGGATGTTGTCCAGTACAGTAATAATCTGGTTTTGGCTTGCCGCTGTATTGCCGCAGGCATCGGTTAAGGTCCATGTTCTGGTTATGATTTTAGAGCCTAGACAGTTGCCATTAGCAACAGCATCTGTATAAGTGGCTTGTAATCCTGTCGAACAATTGTCGGCTTCATTAGTTACATCACCGGTTACAGCAATAGAAGCATCATAACTACAGTTTGCATTGGCATAAATAGTAGTATTGGCCGGAGTGGTAAACGTTGGCGGAATAGTATCATTTACAGTGATGGTTTGCGATACAGATGAGCTGTTTCCGCAGGTATCCGTAAAGGTCCATGTTCTGGTAATAACATAAGAATTCGGACAGTTACCGGGAACGGTAGCATCTTGTCCCTGTACGGTAATCGCACCGGTACAGTTATCATTAGCAGTAAGGCTAATCATTGCCGGTATATCAGTACTACAGGCTACGGTAACATTTGCCGGAGCGGTGGGTACTACAGGAGGAACGGTATCGCTAACGCTAAAGGTTGCCTGGGTAGTGGCTTTATTGCCACAGGCATCAGTAGCGGTAAAAATCACAACAACGCTTTGCGAACAGTTATTGGTTACCGGACTAAAGTTGTTGGTCCAGGTAACGGTACTGCAATTATCATTAGCGGTAGCGCCACCATTGGAGTTCAGCCAGTTTTGTAATTGGGTCTGATTGCCCTGACCATCACAACTCACTGCTAAGTTTTGCGCTTGTGCGGTAATGGTAGGCGGGGTGTTGTCCAGTACAGTGATAATCTGGTTCTGACTGGCAGCCGCATTGCCGCAGGCATCGGTTAACGTCCATGTTCTGGTTATGATTTTAGAACCAGGACAGTTACCATTAGCAACAGCATCTGTATAAGTGGCTTGTAATCCTGTCGAACAATTGTCAGCTTCATTGGTTACATCGCCGGTTACAGCAACAGAAGCATCATAACTACAGTTTACATTGGCATAAATAGTAGTATTGGCCGGAGCGGTAAATGTTGGCGGTACCGTGTCACTGATTGTAATTGTTTGGGATACGGAAGTACTGTTGCCACACGCATCGGTAAAGGTCCAGGTACGTAAAACAGAGTAATTTCCGGCACAGTTTCCAAAAGTTGTTGCATCAACACCAGCCACATTAATATCATTATCACAGCCGTTTGTTGCTGTTAAATTCATCATTGCCGGAATCTGGCTTCCACAGCTTAAGGTAATATTAGCAGGTGGAGCCGGGGCAACGGGTGGAGTAGTATCTTTAATGGTTATCTGCTGAACAAAATTCAGATTGGTCACGCAGGAACTATTGATTGTAAAAGTTCGGGTAATCACTAACGGACAAGAACCGGATTTTGTATCAACATACGAAATAGTATAGCTCATAGACTGGTTCGTTGTTGTACCGCCGGCAGCTAAAAATTGGGCTAACGTTATTGTAACCGGTGTTTCGCTATAGGCAAGTCCTGTTATCGCATTGGTACTACAGCCTTCCAAAGTATAATTTGCAGGTCCGGTTAAAGTAGGGCTTGCCGTTACAGTAATTTTAAAGGTATAGTAACATCCCGTATTTCCCGGAGGCACACCATAATAGGTCTGGGTTCCTAAAGTTGCAGGAAAAGGGTTGGATGAGGTATATTCTATAGCATTTGCCGTAACCGGATACTGATTATAAAACCGTGTTCCCGGAGGAAAAGCACTGCTGATTTGTGAAACAGCGATACTTCCGTTACTGTTACAGAAGGTAAAGGCTATTTGAGTAGGCGTATTCTGGCAATGCTGACTAACAAAGTTCTGTGAGTCGATATTGACTGTCAACGGATCGGTGAGGGGTTCGCCCTGGCACATACCGGAAGACGTATACCCCTGAATAAAAGGTTTGGTATTGATCACCACACCGGAAATTGCTCCTACACCATTGATATAGCCATAAATAATGGCAGCAGGATGGCAATTCGGATTGGTTAGTATACTACAATCTTCGGTAACTTTTAATTTAAAGGTCAATTCGCCTAAAACATCATTTGGATTTGGAGGTAAGGGTAGTGTGCCGATATTCCATATTACGGAACCATTTGCTCCCTGTGAAGGATCAAAAGATACCGCATTTGGAGTAGGCGCCGGGCTAAACAGTATCGTACCGTTCGCACTGCCGGCAACATAAGTGGTTGTAAAAGGAATCGGGATTTTTACGACGGCATTGTTAATGGCTTCCGTACCCTGATTCTGCACTTTTATTTTATATTCGATCTCCTGGCCGGGTAAAACACTCAACGGGCCAGGGCCAGCCGGAACACCATTAATCGTAAGTACTGAAGCGATTCCTTCAGGATCCGGAACATAAGCATCTACCGCCATGGCAATGGTGTAAATAACATAGGTATCCTGGGTGGAACCGTAACGGAATTTCGTAGCCGTTTGATTATTGGTAATAACAGCATTACCCGCGTTCGGGATGTTAAACATACTGATGTCGAGCCCTGTATTGTTAAGCAGGTTTGGATTCCGGGTATTACCGCCGGTTTGTATGGAGGAATTAAAAAAGTTTCCGGTAGTGTTTCCGCTGTGGTTTAAATCCAGCCAGCTGTTGTCACTTTGTTTCTGGATACTAAAATAGTCCCCGCTGATACCACGGTCGCCTTCACCAGCCATTAAACCTAATTTTAAGTTTACCGGACCGGCCTGAACAGTGTTAAAACCGGAAACCGGCAATTCGAAATTGGTTACCGTATTTCCCTGTACATAAGCATGACCGTCAAATAAGGTAATATCTCTCCATTTCATTTTGGAATTTTCATAGATCACGACAATTCCCCAGCCGCCGTAATAACCGGTAGAACCACCATTGCCTTCAATCATGGCCACATCGGCTACCGTATAATTACCCAAACCGTATTGGATCACATAATCGGTTATTTCGGCATAAGCCGAATACATAAAACCGTCGGATGACTGCGGATAATAAATATCGTTGGTGTTGGCCGTAACCGGAGTATAGCCGGGTGCTCCCGGACCTTTAATGGAAACAACTCTTTTGTCGAAATTTTTGGTTACCGATACTGTAGTCGGAATGGTTCCGGTTACATTGGTATAGGCAAAAGAAGTCGACTGGTATTCCGAGGTCGATCTGTTTTGTCGGGAATCCCTGTCCAGCGCATTTATCGTTAAAGTAATGCCGCCGGATTCGGTATAAATCGTAACCGGATCAAAAGAAACACTTCTGGTATTTCCGGAATTGGTTACTACCTGATTGGTCGGATTGATCCAGCTGCCGCTATTCACTCTGTAGCGGATATACGGACTGGAATTCTGGAACTCAAACTGAACATTATCGCCGTTTCCGGTAAATTCATAGCGGGTATAGTAGCTATTGTTGCTTCCCTGACGGGTCACTGCCATTGAATACTGGGTGTTCGTAATGCTGTTGTTGTGTCCTACAGTCTGATTATTATTAACTGCCTGTGGTGTTCCGGGAACATTTTTAGTAACAGAAAAAGTATCTGGACTGCTGCTGCCGTTGGAAGCTCTTCCGGACCAGTACAAACCTGCATAGATAATTTTGGAACAGCTTGGAATCGCGCCGTTTTCTGTTGAAAATGTCAAAGTAGCCGATGAGGAATTGAACGTATTCGAATCGCTGTCCACATCAACATACTGCATGTCATTATTACTGTTGGCCGTTTCATCTCCATAATTTACCAGCGTCAGATTGGTATTTCCAATCATTGTGAAATCGCCCTGAATGCTGTAAATTTTTCGGGTTGGAGAATATTGAGAAGCTCTTTGTGTAAAAGGAACTTTTACCTGCGAAAACGCCTCAATTGAAGAAATCATAAGCAGCAACAGCAATAGGAAACCCAGGCTGTTTGCCGTTTTGATCTTATTTTGATGAGTAAAGTTTTTCATAATCATAGTGTTTATTATAAAACCTTTAACTTGGAATAGAGATGGAATAAATGATTAAATAATCCGTACGATTATTCAGGAAAAGTCTTTTGATGTAATCTTCATTACATTTAAAATCACAGATGATATGGATGTATTTAAGATTCTTAAATTTTCCCAGCTGCGTCAGGTCTATTTTAGAAGCATCATTTACACTGATTTTAATGGTCAGCATTTCGAGTAATGCTGTGTTGTCCATCGTTAACAGCTGTTGGAGCGACCGGACATCTACTTCTGCGCTGGAAATATGCCCCTGGGACAGATCTTTCGTTTTACCGTTCAGAAGATAGAGTTTGGGATGCAGATCTTTTAAAAATGATTTCACCAGATCATAATTAAAACCTGTTTCATTTTTTCCACTTCTATATCCGTCATTCATTAAAGCTTCGTAGGATATAAAAGTCTGGGCTTGCCCAATTTCTGCCGTGAGGAAAAGCAGAAAGAATACTACTTGATAACATTTAAAAGGGTTCATGATCAAATATTTAATTAAATTAGTTTCAGAAAAAAAAGCATAGGAAGTCCCGGGGCGATAAAATCATGCTGTTTTAACACCTGTAGAAAAACCGAAATGTAAAGTCATGGAATAGTTTGCTCGTTTCTGACAAGCAAAAACAATTGTAGACTCAACTGGTAAGTTAAAAGATTTGGAAAGTGGAATTTACAATAGCGCAAATAGCCATTGCAGTCTAAATACCGTTTTGTGAAAAAGTATTAATGATCGTAAAGTATTATAGTGGTATTTTAACTTTAAAACCAAAAAATAGCTCTTTTTTTTAATAAAACTGTATTTTGACAAGACTAAAGTATTTAAATAAAACGGGAGGACATTATTTTCGTAGGGTTTTTCGATTAAACTACTTTTTTTATCTGTGAATTAACATTTTTTTGATACTCTTTGACTGGCATTTTTCCTTTTTTTTGACTTACTTTATAGAATAAATAGTCTGATCATGAAAAATTTAATTCTCATTCGTCATGCAAAATCAAGCTGGGATACCCCATCAAGAGATATTGACAGACCAATCTCCAAAAGGGGGATTAATGACGCTAACATAATTTTTAGTCAGGTAACAAAATTTTTGCCCAAGACCTTTTTAGTATGGTGCAGTGTTGCAAAAAGAGCAAAGGAAACCGCCATGATCTTTTCACAGAACATTTCCATTCCCTACGAAAATGTAATTCTGAAAGATGATTTATACACTTTTGACGGTAAGAATCTGGAATCCGTTATAAAAAAATGTGAAAACAGATTTGACAGCTTAATTCTTTTCGGACATAATGAGGCAATCACAGATTTTGTTAATAAATTTGGAGACCTTTATATCGAAAACGTTCCTACAGCAGGCTTCGTATCCATTTCATTCGAACAGGATAGTTGGGATTCGATACATAAAGGGAAAACAATAAAAACCTTATTTCCAAGGCAATTAAAAGTATGACATCCCACGAAAACAGATATATAGACAGAGAAAAAAGTTGGCTTGCCTTTAATGCAAGAGTTTTACAAGAAGCAGCAGATGAAAGTGTTCCCTTATTAGACAGACTTCGGTTCTTAGGAATATTTTCGAATAATTTAGATGAATTTTTCAGAGTACGTTATGCTGCCATACGCCGCTTAAGTATGGAAGGCATATCGGGTGAAAAGATTCTTGGCGGAATTTCGGCCCAGCAGTTACTTAAAGATATTACCGAGATTGTTATCGAACAGCAATCCGAAAGCTTACGGATTTTGAGCGTTATCGAAAAAATGCTTGAAAAAGAAAATATCTTTATCATTAACGAAACGGAAATCAACAAGGAACAGCAAAACTTTATCAAAGAATTCTTTATCCAGAAAGTAAGTCCGGAACTGGTTACCATTATCCTGAACGATCTGGATGAATTTCCATTGCTGAAAGATACCTCCGGTTATTTGGCGGTTAAGCTCGTTATGAAAACAAAAGAGCACCCTGTTTCTGACGATATCATTCAAAAGAATGAAGTGCGTTATGCTGTAGTGGAAATCCCGAAAACCATTAACCGTTTTGTGGTATTGCCATCCAGCAGCGACAAGCAGCACATTATCCTTCTGGATGATGTGATCCGTTACAACCTGCACGGAATTTTCAATATTTTCGATTATGAAAGTATTTCGGCACACATGATTAAGATCACCCGTGATGCAGAACTGGATATTGATTCCGACTTAAACAAAAGCTTGATCGAAAAGATATCAACCAGTGTAAAAGACAGACGAATAGGCGAGCCGGTACGATTCGTATACGACCAGTCTATCGATAAAGATACCCTGGCTTTTTTCCTGACGCGAATGAAGATCGATGCTACGGACAGTCTTATTCCCGGCGGACGTTACCACAACCGACGCGATTATATGGACTTCCCGAATTTAGGCCGTTATGATCTATTATTCCGTCAAAATCCGCCGTTACCGGTTGTAGGACTAAGCCTTGAAGGAAGCATACTGGAACGAATCAAACAAAGGGACTTTTTGGTCAATGCGCCGTATCAGTCGTTTTCCTATATGATTAAATTCTTAAGGGAAGCTGCGCTGGATCCGAAAGTAAACTCCATTAAAATAACCTTATACCGTTTAGCGAAAAACTCCCAGATAATCAGCTCGTTAATCAATGCGGCCAAAAATGGTAAAAAAGTAACGGTACAAATTGAATTGCAGGCACGTTTTGACGAAGCCAGCAATATTTCCTATGCCGAACAGATGCAAACGGAAGGTATCGAACTTATTTTTGGCGTAAAAGGACTGAAAGTACACAGCAAAATATGCGTGATTGAACGTATTGAACATGGTAAGATATTCCGTTATGGCTTTATTTCCACCGGAAATTTCAACGAATCCACCGCTAAAATATATACGGATGTCACGCTGTTAACCAGTCATCAGCCGATTTTAAGGGATATTAACCGCATTTTCGACTTCTTTGACGTGAATTACCGGGTACACCGTTACAAACACCTGATTGTTTCCCCTCATTATACGCGTTCCAAATTTGTAAAACTCATTGAGCGTGAAATCACGAATGCCCTGGAAGGAAAAGAAGCCTATATCAAGCTGAAAATGAACAGCCTGTCCGATTTTAAAATGATCGACAAACTTTATGAAGCCAGCCGGGCAGGTGTGAAGATCCAACTGGTCGTTCGCGGTATCTGTTCGCTGATCCCGGGTGTTTTGGGAATGAGTGAAAACATTGAAGCCATTAGTATTGTAGACAATTACCTGGAACATTCCCGTGTGTATATTTTTGGTAATGAAGGTGATCCGGAAGTGTATATCTCTTCTGCCGATTTTATGACCCGTAATCTGGATGCCCGGGTGGAAGTAACCTGTCCGATATATGATGAAGGCATCAAAAAAGAACTGATTGAAACCTTTAATATTGGCTGGAAAGGAAATGTAAAAGCCCGTTTGCATTCTGAAAATCTGGAGAACAAATACCGCAAAAGGCCAAAAGAAAAAATGTTCCGGGCACAATTGGAAACCTATAACTATTATAGAAATCTGATGGAAGTAATCGTTGAAAAGAATCTGTAATTATAGTATTAAAAGACTTTTAAAAGAATGATTTCAATAAAAAAATACGCTGCTATCGATATCGGATCAAATGCCATGCGTTTGTTAATTACCAATATTGTAGAACAGCAGGGAAAAGAAACACAGTTTAATAAAAGCTCCCTGGTTCGTGTTCCGATCCGTTTAGGACAGGATGCGTTTACCGTTGGGGAAATAACGGATGAGAATATTGAACGCATGGTGGACGCCATGAAAGCGTTTAAACTGCTGATGAAAGTCTATAAAGTAGAACGTTATATGGCCTGTGCTACATCGGCTATGCGTGAGGCCTATAACGGTAATGAAGTAGCCGAAATCATCAAGAAAAAAGCCGATATAAAGATCAACATTATCGATGGTAAAAAAGAAGCAAAAATAATTGCTTCATCCGATCTGCGCCATTTTATCAAAACCGACCAGACCTATCTTTATGTAGATGTTGGCGGTGGCAGCACCGAATTCTCCCTTTTTTCCGAAGGGCAGATGGTCGCTTCCAAATCGTTTAAAAACGGTACCGTACGTTTGCTGAACAATATGGTAAACGATGTGGTGTGGCAGGAAATTGAAAAATGGATCAAAGTACAGACGGAACCGTATGAACACGTTACATTAATCGGATCCGGCGGAAACATCAACAAATTATTCAAATTATCCGGAAAATTACAGGAAAAACCGCTTTCCTATGCCTATGTGAATTCACAATACCAATACCTGAATTCGCTTTCCTATGAACAGCGTATCGCCGAGCTGGGTTTAAATACCGACCGTGCCGACGTGATCATACCGGCAACCAGAATATACCTGAACGCCATGAAATGGAGCGGTGCCAAAAACATTTATGTTCCTAAGATCGGACTTTCAGATGGTATCGTGAAAGCCATGTATTATGACAAAATTTAATAAAAATGAGTCCAACGATAATACAGCCTTCAGCAGCGGATTATAACGAAATTACCGAAGTATGGGAAGCTTCCGTCAGAGCGACACATACCTTTTTAACGGAAAAAGACATACAGTTTTACAAACCGTTGATTCTAAACGAATATTTAAAAGCGGTAAGCCTTTTTTGCACTAAGGAAGGGGATGCCATTACCGGCTTTTTAGGACTTGATAATGACAAAATAGAAATGCTTTTTATCCACCCGGATTACAGAGGGAAAGGAATCGGTAAAACCCTGCTCAATTTTGCAGTTACCGGAAAAAAAGCATCCAAAGTGGATGTCAATGAACAAAACGAACAGGCAGTAGGTTTTTACCAGCATCTGGGTTTTAAAACAGTAAAGAGAGAACCGCTTGATACTTCCGGCAATCCGTTTCCGATATTGGTCATGGAACTTTAAATAACAGAAGATAACTTTTTCAGCATATACTAATGAAAACGCTATTTAGAACATTACAAATCCTTTCCGAACCGGAATTGGACATGTTAGATGATGTCGTAACCGAAAGAAGTTTAAAAAAACAGGAGTATTTAATCCGGGAAAATGTGGTTTGTGACGAGATTGTCTTTATCAAATCGGGTGCCTTGCGTTCGTTTTATGTAAACAATGAAGGCGATGAGATCACGAACTGTATCACGTTTGAAAAAGAACTGATGTCGGCATTTTCCAGCTTTATCACCCAAAAGTCAACAGACGAAAACATACAGGCGATATTTGATTCCGAACTGGAAATTCTCCACCGGAAAGACCTGGAGAAACTCTACCAGGAAAATATCAATTGGCAGAAAGTGGGAAGGATCCTGGCCGAATCCCAATATGTACAGCTGGAAAGAAGAATAGCCTCTTTTCAGAAATATACCGGTAAAGAACGCTATAAAGAACTGTTCCAGCAGCACCCAAAATACATTCAGCTCATTCCGCTGCAATACCTGGCGTCGTTTTTAGGAATGACACCCCGTCATTTAAGCCGCATCAGAAAGGCGGTTTAATTATTGGACATTTGTCCTGCCGGAGAGCCTGATCCCTGGAATATTTTTGCAACAAACAACAATTTATGCAAAAGAATATTTTAGTTATCGGAGGAAACGGACTGGTTGGCAAAACCATTATAAGGATTTTAAAAGAACGAAATCCGGAGTATAAACTATTTATCGGAAGCCGTAAAAAAAGCGTGCTTTCAAACCAGCTGCAGATTGATGTAAACAACATCAGAACGTTTTCGGTTATACCGGAACACCAGATTGACAGTATTGTATTGTGTGTGAACGACAAGCGGAATAATGCCCTGCAGTTTTCAATAGACAACCGGATTGATTATATCGATATTACCAAACCAACCCCCGATCTGGTAGTCGCTTATGATCTGGCCAAAGAAAATAAAGTAAACAACAGAATCGTGTTCAGCTCCGGCTGGATGAGCGGAATTGTAAGCGCCCTGTTGCAGGATGCCGTTCCGGAAAAAGAAGCAGTTATTTCTGCCGGCCTTTACGTTTATTATTCGGTAAACGATCTGGCAGGGGAGAGTTCGGCTCATTTTATGGCTGAAAATGTTTGCGAGCCTTTTGTCCGTTATCAAAACAATAAAACAGTTCAGATCAAACATTTTTTAGACACGGAATACCATGCCTTTCATTTTGGAATAGGGAAGCGGCAGGTTTATAATTTTGATGTACCGGATTTGTTTATCCTGAATAAAATGGAAAAAGTGCCCACAGTTTCCGTGAAAATGACATACAGTTCCGCCTTTGTAACCCGACTGTTAGGTGTTTTTCAGTATTTGCGGATATTCAACCTGTTATCCCTGCGGGGAAGAAGACTGATTTTCAGTGCCAATGGAAAAGGTGATAAAACCGCTTTTGATATTGTAGTCAATACCACATCCGGTAAACAGACAATCTGTCTGCAAAGCGATAAAGGTCAGGCAGAACTAACTGCTTTTGCAACGGTATTACATCTGGAAAAGCTCCTGAATAACCCTTTTGAAAAAGGAATTTATTTCAGTCACCAGCTTTACGGACCGGAAGAGTTCACCACTTTATTAAAGAGTAACAATACATTCAGCATTATACAATCATAAATAACCATCAGGTAATAAATATGAAAAAAATAGTTATCATCAACGGGCATCCCAATAAAGAGAGTTTCAATTTTGCTTTGGCAGAAGCATACCAAAAAGGAGCGGAGCAATCCAATGCTGTTATAAGTACAATAACCATAGCCGAATTGAATTTCAATCCCAATTTAGCATTCGGCTACCAAAAGCGTATGGAAATGGAACCGGATCTGCAAGCCGCCTGGCAAAAAATAAAAGAAGCCGACCACCTGGTTTGGGTTCATCCCGTTTGGTGGGGCGGATTACCAGCTATTACAAAAGGATTTATCGACAGGGTCTTTTTACCGGGTTTAGCTTTTCGTTACCGTGAAAATTCGGTATGGTGGGATAAGCTTTTAAAGGGAAAAACAGCCCATATCATTACCACACTGGATCAGCCGGGCTGGTATTACCGGCTTGTTTACGGCAGGCCAAGCGTTAATCAGCTAAAAAAGACCGTATTGGAATTCTGTGGTGTAAAACCGGTCAGGGTAAGTTATGTGGGAATAATCAAAACTTCTGAAAAAGCACAGCGCGAAAAATGGCTGCAACAGGTTTTTGAAATGGGACGCAAACAATTATAAATCAAGATCGAAAGTCTTGCGCAACAATTCCAATGCCGGATTGATCGCTTTAAGCTTATCGAATTTTTCCTGGGTGGTAAAAGCATATTTTGTTTCTACCACTTCGTTTACGTGTACGTCAATAACAATATCGTGATTGTGTAGTTTTCCTCTCAGGTAGCCCAGTAATTCGATTTTATTGTTGTCAAAATCCACTTTGGAACCTTCGTTGGGCAGTTCCAGGCGAATGGTTGTTCCGTGCAGAACAGGATCGTTGATCTGCATATAGGTTGCCATGATCTTCTGACCGCTGTCGCTTAATCGCTGTGCAAACTTATTCCATTGCAGTAACATATCTGTTTCTGTAAAAGCTTCTTTGGGTAATTCGTCGTGTTGCTTAACAGAAGCCCTTTGCATGGCTTCCTGTTCCCGTTTGGCTTTGATACTGGATAATGAAAAAGCAGACACTTTTCTTTCTGCCTGTCCATCCGGGCTGCTAACCGGTTTAATTTCCGGTGCAACAGCTTTAACGGTCTGCTGTTCGGGTTGTGGCGGCGAAACGGCTACAGTGTCTACAACCGGCGCTGTAGTGGCTGTATTAACAGCAGCAGGAACGGTAATTTCAGCCGGAGCAGTTGTCGGCTTTGGATTATTTCTGAAAAAATCAGGAGGGATTATAAATTGTTTAGCTTTTTTTTTTCTCCATCAAAATTGATAGAGGCAAGCTGCATCAGGCATAGTTCTACTAAAAGACGCTGATTCTGACTGCTTTTGTATTTTAAATCACAATCATTGGCAACATCAATACCCTGTAATAAAAAGTCCTGCGACGTTTTTTGGGACTGTTCGCGGTATAAATTCTGTGCATGCTCACCGGCTTCCAGCAATACCAGCGTAGCCGGGTTTTTACAAACCAGTAGATCCCTGAAATGTGAAGCCAGACCGGCAACAAAATGATGTCCGTCAAAACCTTTTGCCAGGATATCGTTATAAGCCAATAGTAAATCCGGGATCTTGTTTTCCAGAAGTAAATCGGTTACCTTAATATAATATTCAAAATCAAGAACATTCAGGTTTTCGGTAACAGCCTGACGGGTCAAGTTTGTTCCGCAATAGGAAACAACACGGTCAAAAATAGACAAAGCATCACGCATTGCACCATCTGCCTTTTGGGCAATAATGTGCAGAGCGTCGTCTTCAAATGAAATATTCTGGCTTTTCGCTACTTCTGCCAGGTGTTCTTTGGCATCTTTAACGGTAATACGTTTAAAATCAAAAATCTGACAACGGGATAATATCGTTGGGATGATTTTGTGTTTTTCGGTAGTTGCCAGGATAAAAATAGCATGTCGTGGCGGTTCTTCCAGCGTTTTCAGGAAAGCATTAAATGCAGCCTGAGAAAGCATGTGTACCTCGTCAATGATATATACTTTGTATTTTCCTGTTTGTGGTGGTATACGAACCTGATCGATCAGGTTACGGATATCGTCAACAGAGTTGTTTGAAGCCGCATCCAGCTCAAAAACGTTGAATGCAAAATCTTCATAAGGATCATCATAGCCTTCCTGATTGATTTTACGGGCCAGAATACGGGCACAGGTGGTTTTACCCACACCACGCGGACCGGTAAAAAGCAATGCCTGAGCCAGGTGATTGTTTTCGATGGCGTTTAATAACGTATTGGTAATAGCCTGCTGACCAACAACATCTTTAAATGTTTGCGGTCTGTATTTACGGGCTGATACGATAAACTGTTCCATAGAATTTTATTGAAGGCAAATATAGCTGTAAAAAGGAGAAATTGCAAAAACAGTACCGGATAGTTTTTAACAAATAACAATTGTTTTAAGAGTAAAAACTGCTATTCGGTTCTGCCCTTTATACTTAGGTCAATCAGAACTTTTTCAATATCGTTTTCGGAAGAAGCCAGCTGTCCGGCAACAAAAACACCTTTTTCTCCGGAAACGGATTTAATCCCGTAAACGGTCGCTTCATCATCCGGATTGGTTTGCCCTTCGTAGCGGTAAATATGAACGATCTCGTAATGGGAAGGATTGGCAATAATATCGTTTTCATGAATATTGAAATCAATCGTAAAACCTTTTTCGGCAAGCTCTTCCAAAGCTTTTATAACAGTGGCATAATGATACATACGAACCATATTTTAGTTGTTTTGTTGTTATTTTTTAAAGATAATCATTTTATTTCCAAATAAATATAAAGCATTGTTAAAGTGCTGTTACGAATAGGGGTTAAAAAGGAAAATAAAGCACTATCTTTGCCCCGCAGACCGCCTTATCGTCGTTCCGTAAGGAAGGGAGGAAAGTCCGGACACCAGAGAGTAGCATAGCGGGTAACACCCGTCAGTTTGTCTTCGGACAGATTAGGACAAGTGCAACAGAAAGTATGTACAGGTAAGGCTGTAGTGAAACCAGGTAAACTCTATGCGGTGAAATGCCATGTATATCAACATTTAAGGGCTGCTCGTCCGTTGTTGAGGGGTAGGCAGATGGATCTCACTGGTAACGGTGAGACTAGATAAATGATAAGGGTCCGCTTCGGCGGATACAGAATCCGGCTTACAGGTCTGCATTATTTTTTAAGCTATAACAACCGGCACACTTTTGCCAATTGCCAATTGCCAATTGCCTTTTTTCAAATGCCCTTTGCTTTTTGCCCTTTCACATCCCCCTATCCAACTTAAACTCAAGCCCGATATTCCGGATACTTTCAATAGCAATATGCTGATCGTCTGAAAGATGTTTCCGCAGCTTACTGATATAGACATCCATACTTCTGCCGGAGAAAAAATCCGTATTTCCCCAAACAGCTTTAAGAACAACTTCTCTTTTAAGCAGCTGATTGCTGTTGTTAATCAGGAAAAGGAGCAGGGCGGCCTCTTTTTCGGTAATGCGCTGTATGCTGTTCTCAAAATGCAATTCCAGTCGTTTGGTATCAAAAACATACGCGCCAACGGGAATCTTTGTGCTAACGGGTACTGTTACCGCCTGCTGCCCGGATCTTTTAAGGATATTATTCAGCCGGAGAACCAGCTCATCGGCTTCAAAAGGCTTTACGATATAATCATCGGCACCTAATTTCAACCCTTTCAGTTTATCCTCTTTCATTTTTTTGGCAGTCAGGAAAATAAAAGGAACATTCGCATCCAGCTGAATGATTTTTTCGGCAAGGGTAAAACCGTCAATCTTAGGCATCATCACATCAAAAATACCAATATTAAAAGACTCTTTCTGAAACATCGCCAGTGCTTCTTCACCGTCTTTTGTCCAGGTAACATCATAATCATGAAGTGCTAAATACTGCTTTAAAACCAATGCAAAATCGGTATCATCTTCTGCTAAAAGTATCTTTTTCATCATCTAAATGGCGGGAATACTAATATGGAATAAAGTCCCTTTTCCTAATTCACTATCAATTTTAACGGCACCTTTATGGGCTTTAATGATCTGGTCAACATAGTACAAGCCTAAGCCAAGCCCTTTTGTAGTATGGATATTTCCCTGTTCGACCCTGTAAAACTTATCAAACAGCAGTGTTTGTTTTTCCTTGGCAACACCAATTCCGTCATCCTGGATCTCAATTTTTAAAAGTTTATCTTTAACAACCGTACTAACCCTGATATTTTTACAGCCGTATTTTACTGCATTATCCAGAACATTGTTAATAGCCGTTGTTAAATGGAAAGGATCTACTTCTAAAAAATAGCCGGAAACCGGTAATTCATGCACAATCACCACATCCGGATAAGCTATTTTAAAATCGTCTATAATAGCCTTTAGAAAGACATTACTATTCGTTTTTACTTTCTGTAACGCAATTTCTTCATAGCCCAGTGAATTTGTCATGACCTGGTCTATTAAATGCTGTAAACGGGTATTCTGACGGTTTATCGTATCCAAAACCGTATTAAAAACAGCTTCATTTTCTTTAACCCCTTTCTGTTCGAGGATTTTTGTCGACACAGATAAAGTTGTCAGCGGTGTCTTTAATTCATGGGTGATGTTATTGATAAAATCGGTTTTAACATCATTTACTTTCTTCTGCCTGATCAGGGCTTTTATAGCCATTACAAACAGTACGACCAGGATGAACATTGCCGTCACCGAAAGAAAAAGCACCATGGCCATTCGTTTTAATATGATTTGCTGCCAATTATTAACGGAAACATATAAGGTATCTTCCGTGAGCAGTTTATAATTCGTATCCGGAACCAGATTACTGGCGGTACCCACATAGTTCCGGACCAGAAAAGCATTGTCCAGACTCGCTAAATTTCCGAAAAGTTTGTTCCCGATAAGCGGTTTTTCGGCAAAAACAGTATCACTTTTTTGCGCATTTTCATATATAATAAACTTATTGGCAACCAGGGCGAAATCAATGGAATCTTCCGGAAACTCCCGTTCCAGCTGTTTTTTCAGCCGGGCTGTCAGCTCACTTTTAAAATCATTTTTCAGCAGCCTGTTCTTTAACTGCAGCTTCATTTTGGGATTCTTAAAATACTCCTGTGCCAATCGCTTGTAAAGAATGTCTTTTTCATAGAAAATACTGGAATCAATAGCCGTATAATCATCGGTAATGGCTCCGATCTTTTCTTTTACCTCCAGCTGGAATTGCGCTACTTTATAATGATAGGTAGTTTTTACCAGATAGTACTGCATTGCCGTTAATACGACCAGTACAGCTATAGCAAAACCGATTAAAAAGTTTATTTTGAGTTTCATCCGTTCAATGTATTCTGTATCAAAAATAAGGCTTTTATGAAAACTATAGCATTTTAACCCTGCATTAACCTCCGATTAACTTCCGGACTGAAATTTTACCGGCATTTTTGCGATTCAAATCCATACACAACATGAAAAAATATCACATTCTCATTTTAGCCATCTTATGCACACTCCGGTTAACAGCCCAGGAAGATCCGAAAGTATTAGAGGAAGTAGTCATCAAACAGGAAGCAAAAGCGTTCAGCATTAAAAACGGAAACATTAAAGTAGATGTCGCCAATACGCTTTTTAAGGCCAATACCAACCCGGTTGATCTAATATCAAAACTACCCGGTATTCAGGTAAGTCCGGACCGGGAGAACATTATGGTTGTTGGAAAAGGAAATGCCCTGATCTATATTGACAATCAGAGAGTAACGGTTAACGACTTGAATGTCTTAACGGTTGAGGATATTAAAACAATCGAAATCATTCAGAATCCATCCTCTAAATATGATGCCGATGGCCGCGCTGTCATTCTGATTACCCGCAAACGCACCAAAAAGGAAGGGTTTATGCTCAGCCTCACCGAAAATGCAACTTTTAAAAGGTATTTTAATAACTATTTAGGCGGAAATACCAGTTACAAAAGAGGCAATATAGAGCTAAAGGCAAATTTTAATTACAACCAGCTCACTGTATGGGAAAGCAACGGTAACGACTTTAGCATACCGGATAAAGATATTGTTTCCAACTACCTGGTAACCGCAGTCACCAAAAGGCCGCAATATATTTACGGAGCGGGTATTTTCTACAAGATCAATGATGACGATAACTTCTCATTTAGCTTTAACGGAAAAACTGATAAAGATCTTTTTGACATAACTACAGACACGTATAACAGGCAGCAAAATGACGAAAATAATATTGCAACCTTAAATCAAAACAACGGAAACAGGCAGTTTCACAATGCTTTTATGAACTACAACCATAAAATTAAAAGTATGGAAGCCTTGCTTTTTACCGGTATACAATATTCCGGGCATACCCAGAAAACCCGAAGCGAGATCTTTAATAACTATAACAATACCACGTTTGATCCCACCCAAAACAGGGATCAGCGATTTCATGTCGATCTTTTTTCCGGCCGTATGGATTTTGAAAAACCATTTAAAAACCAGATGAAACTGGAATTGGGCATCTTTCATTCACAGGCCGCTGCAACTACCGATTTCAACAGCTATACTTTTAATCCCGAAGCGATACAGGCATCGTCATACCATTACAAAGAAAAGAATAGTGCCGGGTATTTTCAGTTTTCCAGCAGCTTTAAAAAGATTAATTACAGCCTTGGCACACGGGTAGAAAACACAATTGTTGAAGGAAAGTATAAAATGGCAGATGCTTTATTAATAGACAAGAACTACACCCGGCTGTTCCCGAAACTACAGCTGGAAATCCCCGTAGACAGCACTAAAACCTTTACTTTAAATTATGCTAAAAGCATCAGCAGACCGGATTTTCTGTCGGCCAGCCAGGTAACAGCCTATATTAACCCGTATTTTTCTTTTGCTAACAACATTAACATTGATCCTACCATTACAAATGAAATCAGTGCTAATTTTCAGTATGGTAATAAATTACTGAAAATCAGTTATAACCAAAAAGACAATCCCGTTTATATGGGAAGTACCTATGATGACACTCAGAACATGCTCACTTTAAAACCGGTGAATTTCGAAAAAGAGTCGGGTTACAGTATCGAATTAACCACACCGTTTACCTATAAAATCTGGACAGCTACCAATGTGCTGAATTTGACCTATAATAAAATAGAAGACCCCGGAGCCGTTCTGAACGGAACAAGACCATACCTGTATTACTACAGCAATCACACGTTTAAACTGCCCAAAGCGATCGAATTAATGGTAAACGCCTGGGGCATTACCCGCCAGCAAGAAGGCATTTTTGAAAGAAAAAGTCTGTTTACGATTGATGCTGCCGTTTCAAAAACATTCTCGAAGCACTTCGATTGTACGCTGAGCTGTAATGATATCTTCCGGCAACTGACCTTTTACGATAGTTTTACCGTTAACAACGTCACTGCAAAAGGAAGGTATTATACGGATTTGCAAATGCTTTCCCTTGCCGTAAAATATTCCTTTGGCAAGATCAGTAATTCGGAATTCAAAGAGAAAAGTATCGATGAGAATGCGAACAGAATCCGTTAACTAACTGTCGAATTCGTCTTCTTCGTCCGTGACATCCTCTTCCGAATCATTTTCAAATTCAAAGAAGGAGAATACCGATCCGCCGTAATTCTTTAAAAAAGAAAAATTATCCATGTGGTTGATAGGAGTGTGCTTGGAATGTTCAATGATCATCATACCGTCTGTTTCCAGTAACTCATTCTGAAAAACAAGCTCCACGATTTTTTCAAAATCTTTCTTTTCCATCCCGTAAGGCGGGTCGGCAAAGATAATATCATAGGAAGCCTTGCTTTTTTCCAGGAATTTAAAAACATCACTTTTAATGGCCGTAATGTCGAAATCAAATTCCTTTGCGGTCTTTTTTATAAAGTTTACACAGCCAAAATCGCCGTCAACACTGGTAATAGGCCCTGATCCGCGGGAAGCAAATTCATAGCTGATGTTTCCGGTACCGGCAAACAGGTCCAGTACGCGCAATTCACTGAAATTAAAATAGTTATTCAGGATGTTGAATAACGATTCTTTAGACATGTCTGTAGTGGGGCGAACAGGTAAATTTTTTGGAGGATTGATTCGTCTTCCTTTATACTTTCCGGAAATGATTCTCATGAATGGAGTAGGATATAATTTTGTAGTGTTTCACTTTCTGTGAGAGAATATTTTGACTGTAGATCAACGGTATCCAGCAGGGCAATATTACGAACATAACGATAGGCAATTTCAAAACAAGGATGGTTCTCGCTGATTTTACCCAATAGGGAAACAGCGATACTTTCCGGATTTAACTGCAATTGCTCCAGCGTAAATAGCAGATAATAAACAAAATCTTCTGGTGTTTTATACTCAAAGGAATTGTATAACAATAGCTTCATATTAGCAATGATAACAATCTCAAAATGAGTTTCCTGAATATGAATGTAAACCTGTTTTTCTTCTTTGTTTTTTGACAAATCCAGCAGTCGGGATACCAATACTGTATTCACGTTTTTATAGTCAAAAGTACCGAACTGATCGATCAGGAAATTGTTTACATTCACAAACGGAACATATACATTGTTCATCTCGTAGGCTTCAATTTCATCGAAGGCAAAAAAATCGGTTTCAAATACTTTGGTATTGTATTGCAGATAACTGCCCAGGTAATTTTCATCAAACAGCGGTTTCGGCACAAAAGTGCTGAAATTATTGTCGTGCAGCACAACCACTTCATCGTAGTATTTTGTCAGTGCGGGATGATCCACAAAAGTGCGCCACAACTGATCTTCCAGTGATTGGGTGTTTTTAAAGACAACATGCTGTAAATCAACAATACGGTCGTTGAGCGTATCGGTCACACAAAAAGAAAGTCCATTGAGCGCAACCTGAATGGACAATTTTTTGTAGTTTTTTGAAGCTATCGTAGTTGTTGATGACATTATACTGAATCGTAATTATGGACAAATTTACATTTTTTTTGCAACTGAAACCGATTTACGATAAAAAAGGTATGTATCTTTGATATTCTTTTACAGCACAGCTAAAACTTAGGTTTTACAAGCCTGTGATTATTTTAAACATCCATGAGTTCCAGCAAATTTTATTCTTCTTTAAAACAAAATTTTCCGTATCAGCCAACGCTAAAACAGGACATTTTTTTTCAAAAAATAGCCGATTTTATTACCAATGAAAACGATGATGAGATATTTCTGCTAAAAGGATATGCCGGAACCGGAAAAACTACCGTTATTGCAACCATCGTGAACCAGCTGAAAGACGTTCACAAAAAATATGTATTGCTGGCGCCCACGGGACGTGCGGCAAAAGTGATCTCAAATTATTCCCATAAACCGGCATTTACCATTCACAAACGAATTTATTTCCCTAAAAAGGTTAGTGGCGGCGGCGTTAACTTTACGATGCAGCCCAATAAATTCAAGAACACCGTTTTTATTGTCGATGAGGCCTCCATGATTTCGGATACCAATTCCGATTCGGGCCTGTACGAAAACGGTTCGTTATTAGATGATCTGATACTCTATATCTATTCCGGTCATAAATGCAAAATGATATTGGTGGGCGATACCGCACAGCTGCCTCCGGTACACATGGATGTCAGCCCGGCTTTGAATATGGATACGCTGTCCATGAATTACAGTATGGAAGTACAGCATATCGAGCTGGATGAAGTAATGCGTCAGGAAGGAAAATCCGGTATTTTATACAATGCAACCGAACTGCGGGAAATACTGAAATCTCAGTTTATGGATTCCTTTAAGTTTCAGTTAAGAGGCTTTAAAGACATTGTACGCCTGGAAGACGGCTATGATATCCAGGATGCCATTCAGCAGGCCTACAGCAATTATAGCATTGAAGACACGGCTTTTATTGTGCGTTCCAACAAAAGAGCCAATCAGTACAACCAGCAAATCCGCTTACGGATTCTGGACAAGGAAAGCGAACTTTCTGCCGGCGATTTTATGATGGTGGTCAAGAATAACTATTTCTGGCTGAAAGAAACAGATGAAGCCGGGTTTATAGCCAATGGCGATATCATTGAAATCCTGGAAATCTTTAAGATCCAGGAACTGTATGGCTTTAAATTCGCCAAGGTTAAGATCCGGATGGTCGATTATCCCGGCCAGATTCCTTTTGAAACCGTCTTGATTTTAGATACGCTAACGAGTGAATCGCCTTCATTGACCTATGAACAGTCCAACATGCTGTATCAGGAAGTCATGAAGGATTATGAAGAGGAAAGAACGCAGTACCGCAAACTCCAGAAAGTAAAAAGCAATCCGTATTTTAATGCGTTGCAGGTTAAATTCTCGTATGCGATTACGTGCCACAAATCGCAAGGCGGACAATGGAATACGGTGTTTATCGAACAGCCGTATTTACCGGATGGTATTAATAAAGATTACATACGATGGCTGTACACCGCCATTACCAGAGCAAAAGATAAATTATATCTTATTGGCTTTAAAGACGACTATTTTGAAAATTGATATTACTTTTAAGACTTAAAACATACTAATTGCACATGAAAATAATAGCTGTAATTCCTGCCCGTTATGCTTCCACACGTTTCCCCGCAAAACTGATGCAGGATCTGGGTGGTAAAACGGTTATTTTAAGAACGTATGAAAGTGCTGTTCAGACCCGATTGTTTGATGATGTTTTTGTAGTAACCGATTCGGAGCTTATTTATGAGGAAATAGTATCCCATGGCGGAAAAGCCATCAGAAGCATCAAAGAACACGAAAGCGGCAGCGACCGTATTGCAGAGGCTATCGAAAATATGGATGTTGATGTTGTGGTAAATGTACAGGGCGATGAACCGTTTATCAATGCGGAACCGTTGGAACAGGTTTTGGATATTTTCAAAAACGATACCGGAAAACAAGTAGATCTGGCGTCTTTGATGCGGGAGATTACCGATAAAAAAGATATTGAAAACCCGAATAATGTAAAGGTAATTGTAGACCAGAAAGGATTTGCCTTATATTTTTCCCGTTCCGTGATACCGTATCCGAGAGAAGAAAATGTAGGCGTACGCTATATGCAGCATATCGGTATTTATGCTTTTAGAAAAGAAGCCCTGCTGGATTTCTACAAATTGCCGATGCTTTCACTTGAAGCTTCCGAAAAACTGGAGCAATTACGCTATTTAGAATACGGAAAACGCATCCGGATGGTCGAAACCAGCCATGTAGGCATCGGGATTGACACTCCGGAAGACCTTGAAAAAGCCCGGAAAATGATCCTGTCATAAATAAAAAAAGGAGCGTATGTTACGCTCCTTTTTTTATTCCCTGTTATTTCTTCAGATATTCTCCTGCCAGCGAACCGCCGCCGCCGCAGAAATACATTAGATCATAACGTTCGTTAAACTTAGAAGTAGAAATTACCGCCATATTGTTTTTAACGGATATTGTCATAACCGCTTTCAGATCCGGATTGCTGTCTTTCAGATTCACTTCAATCTGGTTGTTTACCAAAATACCTTTTCCTTTAAACTCACAGCCTTTTTTGGTTGCCGCTTTAAAAGTCACCGCTACATCAAATTCGTTATCCTTAGTATTCGTTAGGGATAATGTCTGGTAATAACCTTTTCCTTCCTCACCCAGGATATAGCTTCCGTTAAGCGATTTCGGCACAATCGGTTTCTCTTTCGAAAGAATGTAATGGGACGCTAATTCCGATTGTATCTCTTTTTTATCCTGATCCAGTATGGCAATGGTACTATCTGTTTTAATCAGATAAAACTCCGTTTGATTGTCTTTAAAAGTAACTTCCACGTAAGGACCGTTCAACTTCCATTTTCCTTTTTCTGTTTCGGCAGCTCCTTTGCTATCCTGATACAGTACTGTTTTGGAAACATTTGAATCGTTGTCAAAGGAAAGTGTTGTTTCAATTCCCGGACAATCCGCACATGGTAAAACACCTTCATACATACCCGAAACCGTCCTGGTTACCTGTGTACTGTCGGCTTTAGGTGTTTCAGCTGCCATTGAATCCGTTTTTTTACATGCTGTAAATGACAATAAAGCAACTATTGCTAATGTAGCTAAAGGTTTGTTTATCATAATTTCATTTTTTTATTGTTATTTACAAAACAGCATCAAAAAGCTTACCAAAGTGGTGTTTTTTATGATGTTTTTTCTTAAAAAAATACCCCAACCCCTTCATACTTCCCACATCACATCAAACTTCTAACCTCATACTTCTAATATCTCACCTCACTTTCCTCCGTTCCAGGTATTTTTGCGCCGCCTGGCTCATCGTTACCAGCGCAGCACCCATCATTATCGCATCTTTGATCACCAGTCTGCCGGCACCGCTTAAATATGGAAATCCGGATTGTGCATCGCCCAGATCGGGAACCCAGGTTTCCGGCGTGGTAATCAGGAAAGACAGCGTTACAAAAGACATTCCAAATGCTAAAAAGCTGCCGAAAGCCGATACTCCGGGCGCAAAAGGATAGAAAGCAATTAAAATCCCGATAGCTACAATTAAGGCACCCAGTCCATAGGAAAATCCGTAAGTATTATTCGCTTCGTGCCAGGCTATATTTTCGGGTTTGTATTCGCCTTCCTTATTCATGTGTGTTTTATATTCCGGAGCTTTATAGGTGTAGAAGAAACTCATTAACGGGCTGTTTGCAGCAAAAGGTACTATGCCGTTAGCTTCATAACGAAAAGCCTTTAGTCCGCCAATCCAGACCAAAACAATAATTAAACCCAAACGGGTTACATGCATTCCGGTTTCCTGCAGTCTGGCTGCAAAAGCAAATAATTTGTCCATAAATTTTTAATTGATTGTTATGGTACAAAGTTCTTTTAATTCAAAAACAACGGGAATAGACAAATAGCACTAAGGAATGGATAAAAATCCTTTGCGGATTTTCCATTCTTCTTCCCGGAAATGCTTTGGCGACAATCCGATATGCTTTTTAAAGAACCGGCTGAAATAGTATTCGTCTTTAAAACCCAAATCGGAAGAAATAGCTTTAATCTGGGTATTGGTATGCAGTAATTCCCATTTTGCCTTTAAAAGCAGCTTTTCATTTAGCAATGCCGAAACTGTTTTCTGGTAATACTGTTTGGTGGCATTACTGAGTGTCTTAACTGTCACGCTCAGTTTTTCGGCATAAAAAGAAGGCTGATGTTCGGTTTGAAAATGTTGGTTGATCAATGCGGTAAGTGTGGTAAGAAACTCCGGCAGCGGGAGCAGGGCTTTAGCTTCCAAGGCAGCGGTTTCATTTTTGAGACGGGTCAGTTTGATTAAAAAGATTTTCAGATATGAAAAAACCAGCTCGTTTGAAGCCAGTTCCTCTTCTTTTATCTCATTTTGAATATTCTGAAATAAAACCGATAATTCATCGCGTTCTTTCAGCGGAAGCGGAATTTTTGAAGTGGCATAGATATTATTAAAAAGCACACCGTTACAGCCTACCTGATGGTGGTAGGTTTCAATGCAGAAAAAATTGGCATGGAACAACAGCAGGGAAGCTTCCGTTTCACTTTTAGGGTGCAAGGCAAATGCCTGATAGGTATTGAAACAAAAAATCTGATTTTCAGCATATTTTGTTTTCATCAAATCGGTTTCCACTGTTCCATTGCCCTGATGTATCCACAGGATCGCAAAATAATTTGTATGCAGCTGCCAGCTTTCCGTTGCTATAGCAACAGCAGAAATCAGGATAGGCGTACTTTCCTTAGAAGCTTTCTTTATTTCCAGATAAATCGGATTGGTCAGCATGATTTATCCTAATTTTTTAATGGTAAACAACTCGTTATGATCTTCTACTTTCGGGTACATCCTAACGGAATAATGCGCATTGAACTTCGAACGATAGGCGGTATTGCGCTGTTTGTGTTCGTCCGTGAGCACCATTGTATTAAACAGGATAAAACCGTTTACATTCAGCAGGAAATTGATGCGGTTGATAAAGAACTCCTCAAAAAGAAAATTCGGCATTACCGTATCCTGAAAAACATCAATAATGATCAGGTCATATTTCTCGCGGGTCTTTAAAACAAATTCAAAAGCATCATCTATGACCAGTTCCAGGTTGGGGATTTTATCCAGATCAAAATACTTGTTTGCCAGTTCTATCGTTTTCGGGTCTATTTCCACACCGGTTACAGCTCCTTTAAATTTGATTTCATCCACCAGCGTTTTGATCACACTGCCGCCGGCCACACCCAAAACTAAAACCGTTTTAAAATTGCGGATTCGCTCAAAACCAATATAATGCAGCCCTTTTCTTAAAATCCGCTGCAAACTTCCATACGAATAGTTCGTATTCTTCGAATCCATAACCAGTTGCCCGTTATTCCAGGTAACTTCCAGATTTTTATTTATTTCCGATTTTTTTTGGTGTATATTTATGGGTATAAAGTAACTCAGCAGCTTTTTAAGTATCATCCATTCACATTTTCTATTCGTAAATATAATGCTATTTTTACACCAAACTTTTTTAAAATGAAACAATTTCTATACAGGTTAATATTCTTTAAATGGATGGGATGGAAGATAAACGGTGCGATTGCTCCGGAAATCAAAAAGTGCATCATGATAGTGGTACCGCATACCAGCTGGCACGATTTCTACCTTGGTGTATTTACCAGAGGAATATTAGACCAGGAAATGAACTTTGTTGCTAAAAAAGAACTGTTTAAATTCCCTTTTGGAGCCTATTTCAGATGGATGGGCGGCGCACCGCTAAACCGTCAGAAAAACGAAAACAAAGTAGATGCCATTGCCAAAGTATTTGAAGGAAAAGAGGTTTTCCGCCTGGCGATCGCTCCCGAAGGAACCCGGAAAAAAGTAACGGAATGGAAAACAGGATTCTATTATATCGCCATGAAAGCCGGTATTCCGATAGTCCCGGTTGCTTTTGACTATGGCAAAAAAGAAGTAAAAATTGCCGCACCGTTTTACCCTACCGGTGATAAAGAAAAAGACTTTAAAGCATTACAGCAACATTATAAAGGAGTCATCGGGAAAATTCCAAAATACAGCTTTGTACCGGAAGCATAATTAAAAAAAAGAAATTGATTGCCGGACTTTTTATTTCCGGTTAAGAAGTTTGTTAATGGGGAGGGCTTTATAGTTCGAAAGAAATTGATCTCTTTCAAACTATAAAGCCCCGAATAGCTGGTGAACAGCTTTACGATAACAAAGTTTACTAAACAGAAACCGCTGGTTAGAGCCGGTATACCTAAAACTCCACATCATCTGCTACGTTGCCTCCTTGTTCAGCAGCAAATTTTTCGGAATATTCCTTTTCTTTTTGCTCCCTGTAGTCTAAATAATACCGCATTGTTTCGAGCTCTTCGTTAGCAATTGGCATCCATTGCATAGCCACCGACTGAAAATCGCCCAATGAAATCCCGAAATTATCCTGTATCCATTGTGCACCGTCATATCCGTAAGCATAAGCGGCCTGCCGGGCTCCATTGAGCTCTTCATAGAAATAACGGTCTGTTTGCATCTTTTCAAGATTCTTCGAACCTTCTTCGCTTATTACCGCTTTCAGGTTGCCTAATTTCGGATGATCACCTGCTTCTGCAAAATATTGCCCAAAAATTGTAACTACCTCATAGGTGCTGTCTTCCTGCATTCGTGCTCCCCAAAGCGCAGAGGCTTCTTCAAAAACTGCCTTTTCAATTCCCAATACTTTCAGGATTTCGTTTTGGTCAACTCCGGATGACATTTTTGAAGCAATAGCCGCATAATCATACAATGTAACCCCGTGAATGGGTTCTAATAATGGATTACTCATAATTTTCTGTTTTGTATTCGTTTAATAATCGGGTATAAAATTTTTCGTGTTCTTGCTGCATATCCGGATTTATTTTGTTCCATTCATCAAACATCGCCCGTAAATAATGTTGGTATAATTTCGGAGCTTTGTCTTTCAATTCCTGCCATTGCTTTTCTAAATCCTCCATTTGTGCTGTTTTTTGCTGAATACTGTTCTGATCATTTTCGAAAATAATGTTCAGCGTTAATTGGTGTTTTTGCTGATGCAGTTCTTCCATTTTTTCAGGAATTTCATAATACTCTTTCAACAAATGCGCTGTTCGTTGTTCGGCAAGGCTTCTTCCCAGATGTTCCAGCATTTTTGCCTGTGAGCTTGGCTCAAAAGTATTCCGGGTACTACAGGCGGGACAAGTGATATAAGCGGTTGTAAAATAGATTTTTTCAATCGGGACAGGGCTTCCGCATTGTGTACAGCGAAATTGATCTTTGATGGTTTCGTACTCGTCTAAAATTTTCTGGTATTTCACTTCATAATCTTCCTGATCGGTACTGTCTATTCTTTCACGACAGTCCTGATACAATTCCTCTAACTGATAGAATCTGTCGTAACATTCGGTTCTGAATTCAAGGTAGGTTACAAAATCATCTTCATCGTAAGGAAAATACGTTATTTTTTCCTCCTTCACTTCACGGGCTTTTTTTACAATGTTTTCCATCTGACCTAATACGGCCGATTTCATCCTTAAATATTCCCGTCTAAACTGGCCGGTATCGGAATTGTTTATCGTTATCAATTCCGGAATAGAGGCTTCTGTAAACTCTTTGAGCTTGCCTTCTAATTTACTTATGAAAATAAAAAATCGTTCCTGGGTTGCTTGCATGATCATGTATAATTTAGGAGTTATCCTCTTTTTTAATATTAATTCCATCCGATATTTTTACGGAGAGAAACGTAAAGCCACAATAAGCACAGTGGGTTAATCCGTCATCTTTTGCTCTTCCGGCTCCACAATTGGGGCAGGTTCTTGTCGCTACTTTTGCAGCTTCATCCACAAAATCGCCTCCGTACGATTTTTGTTCTTTGGCTTTCTGCTTCATTTTCTCTAAAATGGAAAGTGGTTTTTTCTTTTCTTCCATAACCTTATAATTTATCAATCAACTCCGCTTTTTTGGCTTTATATTCTGTTTCGTCAATTAATCCGCTTTCAAAAAGAGTTTTGAGCTTTTGAAGCTTTGCCATAATGTCCTCTTGTGCGGCTGGCTGATTCATTTGCTGCTGCATTTGGTTCATCATCATTCCGGCAATCATTCCGCTTGTCGTGCCTTCATTGGCAACAGTGCCTTGTTGCCCGATAGCCTGTGCCGTACTGAACCGGGTAAATTTATCCATATCGGTTACCATGTTCATATTCGTGATTTTATCATAATGTGCCGAAACTTCGTCGGGCAGGGTAACGCTGGTAATCGTAAACGTGATTAAATCAATACCGAATTGAGCAAAATACGGCTTTAAAAAAGGTGTTATTTTTCCGCCTAATTCTGTTACATTTCCGGCGATGTCTTTTACAGCAATATTTTCCTGCGCTAAAACCTCGCCGAATTTCGGAGCAATAAAATCTCTTAATTCGTATTGCAGTTCAAAAATGGTAAAGGTCCGGTAAGAACCTGCATACTGACGAAAGAAGGTTTCGAAATCCTTTATCTGAATATCAAACGTTCCGAAAGCCCGGACACGAACCTGTCCAAATTCAGGATCCCGCATCATAATCGGAGCAGGCGTACCCCATTTGTTGTTCACAAACTGACGGGTGTTTACAAAATAAATATCGGCTTTGAACGGACTTTGAAAGCCATATTTCCAACCTTTTAAGCGACTTAATACCGGAATATTTTCAGTACTTAAGGTATGTAGTCCCGGTTGAAAAACATCGGCTAATTGTCCTTCGTTCAGGAAAACAGCAATTTGTGATTCCCGGACCGTTAGCTTTGCCCCGTTTTTAATCTCTTTGTCGGTGTCCTCAAACTTCCACATCAACAGATTCGGATCCGGTGTGGCAGCTTCAATAATGTCAATGAATTGTGATGTTATCATACGCTATTAGTGTTACTATGTTTGTATTACGTAGCACGTTTCTTTCGGGGGAAAAATAGGGGGAAGGGGAGATTAGTGAGACCTTGAAACTTCACAGACAAGATTTCGTCTGCAGTCTTCAATTCACTGTGACTAAATTACAAAAAAAAAACATTCTGTTGCAAAATACTTCTGATAAATCCGGAAACCAATAACAGCAGGCCGATTCACTTAAAAAGATTGTATATCATTTTTTTTCAAAAAAATAAAACCAAACCTTTTACTATTTCGTATATACCTGTATTAATCAGAATATACGATTATGAAAGTCCGGTTATCAGTATGTATTCCATCCGTATCTTTCTGTTCCTGTAATCAGGATCAGGATATGAATACCTGCCCGTTACCGACAAAAACATACAAAAGAACTTTTTCTTCTTCCGGTAATCTGATGGTTTTAACAGATGTAGGTGCTGCCACATCGCATACCGACGGCGGTATTATTTTAAGTAATAATTTCCCGGATGCATTTACAGCTACACCGAACATGGGAACAATTGCTATGAGTAACCAGATTAGAATTTATGAACCGGGCACAATGCCTGGGAATCCTGTAGCTATTACCTGCGAGAACGTTACTAAAAAGATATTTATCGCGGAACGATTAAAGGGAGGAGGAAATGTTCTTTTGTTTAATACACCAATTACGAATGGTGATTATGTACCGGTGTCCAAACGTTTAGAAGCAGGCGTTACTGCTGTTCATTAGATTTGTAAATAAATTGTGATACATTTTGTTTTGGGTTAGTTTGAGGTTAGGACCTCAGTTGCATTATGCGGCTGAGGTTTTTTTATTGTTGTTCATAATTTTTAAAAGTTCCGTCTTTATAAAAAATCACGATGCGCTCTATCGCATCCGGATTATTAAAAATGGGAGGAAGGGCTGTTTTTTCGTTTCCGGAAACCTCTTGTCCGGAAAATGTTGCCGTTGAAAATAAATCCGGTATATTTTCTTCTACGGCATATTCCTGTATCGTTGCCGTATTAATGGCATCCGATTTTGGAAAAGTACCCTTGCCGTTAAGAATCCAGTACAAATCCACTTCCGGGAAAAACTCAATAATTTTTAAGATAAAATCAAGACTCGGTTTGTTTCTGCCGGAGAGCAGGTGAGACAAACCGGAACGCTGCACACCGATCTTATCGGCAAACGAAGAAGCAGATAAACCATAATAATCCAGTATTATTTCCAGTCTTTTAATAAAATCATCTGTGTTTACCATTGTAAAGAAATATTTCAATTTGCAATATTACAAATGTAAACAAATAGTTCTATCCAAACAACTTTACAACTGTAAACAATGTTTATATGATTAATATCTAACTTCAAATATAATGTATCAAACATTTGATAATAAGAAAAATACGAATTTAATTAACAAGTTACAAATATAGTAACTATTGCATCCTGACTCCTGTAAACCCGGTGTTTACAGGGATAACATAAATACATATTTTCTATGTTTACAATTGTAATTTAATAGATGTTTACTTTTGTAAATAGAAAATAGTTACAAATGGAATTTCAGAAGATATTCGAATCAAACAAAGAACAAAGCCTGTATGGCCGTTATATCACCAACACCCATATCGAACCGTTACTTACAAAACTGGGCAGTGATTTTACGGTTAGCAGTAGCGGAAAATCCGTAAACGGATTACCTATATATACTATTAAGGTAGGCAGCGGTTCCGTAAAATTGTATATGTGGTCACAGATGCACGGAAACGAGTCCACGACCACCAAAGCTTTATTTGATTTATTAAACCTGTTAAACAGCGAATCGGAGCTGGCGGTTTCCTTTAAAAACGCCTTTACCTTTTGCATTATCCCGATCTTAAATCCGGATGGCGCGGCAGCCTATACCCGTGTAAACGCCAATGAAACTGATCTGAACCGGGATTCTGTTGCGCTGAGTCAGCCAGAAAGTAAGCAGTTACGGCAGCTATATGAAGAATTTCGGCCTGATTTTTGCTTTAACCTGCACGACCAGCGCACGATTTTCGGAGCCGGTCCGGAAGGTAATCCGGCAACAGTCTCATTTTTAGCGCCTTCTTATAATGAAGAACGGGAAATTAATGAGGTCAGACAGCAGGCAATTAACGTTATTGCTGCTATGAATGCCGAATTACAGAAACATATCCCCAATCAGGTAGGACGCTTTGATGATTCCTATAATATTAACTGTATAGGCGATATGTTTCAGACACTGGGAACGCCGACGATCCTTTTTGAGGCAGGGCATTTCCAGCAGGATTATGAAAGAGAAGTGACGCGGAAAATGATTTTTACTGCTTATTTGGTTGCATTGCTAACTATTTCAAAAAACGAACATGTTAGCAATAAAACGACAGAATATTTCGATATTCCTCAAAATAAGATAGTTTTTTTTGATTTTATTTACAAAAATATCAAAACAGATTGTGCTGGTAAACAAAAAATTACTAATTTTGCCGCCCAATACAAAGAAATCCTGGAGGACGGAAAAATTAATTTTCAGGCATTCATTTCAGAAGCAGGTGCGTTATCGGGTTATTTTGGACATCAGGAATATGATTTCAAAAATAAACCAATTACAAACGATAAAGGAACCACACCCGCAATTAATGACAACGCAAATTTTTTAGTAGATAAAAACGAGAAAATTGTTAATGGTTTGCTAAAAAAATAATAATTCGGTAATTATACTGAATAATTAGTGTTAATTTGTCGTAGATTTGCATTTTAAATATAAATAGATAAATATAACTTTATGAGTAAGTTTCGTTTGGATGAAGTAGATCATCAAATTTTAGATATGTTGATTGATAATACGAGAGTACCTTTTACAGATATTGCTAAAAAATTGTTGATCTCAGCAGGTACTGTACATGTGAGAGTTAAGAAAATGGAAGATGCAGGAATTATTCAAGGATCTTCATTAACGTTAGATTACGAAAAATTAGGATATTCTTTCATCGCTTACGTTGGGGTTTTCCTTCATAATACTTCTCAAACTAAATTTGTACTTGAGAGAATTAACGAAATTCCTTTTGTTACTGTAGCACACGTAACTACAGGAAAGTTTAATATCTTCTGTAAAATCAGAGCAAAAGATACCAAACACGCTAAAGAAGTTATCTTTATGATTGATGATATTGATGGTGTTTACAGAACAGAAACCATGATTTCATTAGAAGAAAGCATCAACGACAAAAAACGTTTAATGCACACTATCTTTAAAGATATGTAATCAAAATATTTTATTTTTTAAAACCCTCAGGCGAAAACCTGAGGGTTTTTCTTTTTACATTTACGGTACAAAAACAAATTTAACGCTAATGAATCCGACACAACTTGAACCAGGCGAATATGCCGCTTATTATCAAACGTATATTGATGCTTTAGATAAAAATATAAACCTGATAGAAGAAATGGAAATCAGCCTTTACAGCACCATTAAATTTATACAGGACATCCCGATGGATAAATTCGATTATCGTTATGCAGAAGGGAAGTGGACCATTAAAGAGATTATACAGCACATTATTGATGCCGAACGTGTTTTTGCTTACAGAGCACTGCGTTTTTCAAGAAGCGATCAGACGCCTTTGCCTGGTTTTGAAGAAAATGAGTATGCCGAAGTGGTAAATCCAACGGCAAACAAACGCCATTTAAAAGATTTACTAACCGAATTAACCCTGGTACGGCATGCTACCATTGCACTGTTTAAAAGCTTTACGCCGGAAGATCTTTTAAAATCTGGTATCGCTTCCAATAACAATATGTCTGTAAGAGCAATCGGATTTGTGATTATCGGACATCAGAACCACCACGTCAGCATATACAAAGAACGTTATCTTTCTTAAACCCATAAAAAAAGCCTGTAATTACAGGCTTTTTTGTTGTTTATTTTTGTTGGTACAAATGATTCTTTAACAGGTAAGAAGCGGTCTGGTAATAGGAAACACTTTCGTTTACCAGATCCTGGCGGATTTTTTCAATCGGTTTCTGCTCATAATACAGCTGGAATTCTTCGCCAACACCCGCTTTAGGATCTAAAGTCAGCGAGAACTGTTTTACTTTCTTAACCGGGGAAATGATGGTCATCACATTGTCCTTGATAAAGCCCAGATCCTGGTACGTTGCCATAAAAGCTCTTGGTTTATAATCGGACTGAAACACATCCTGACCAAAGAACTTGCTTTGATAGCTAAAGTTAAGCATTCCCATTAAGGTTGGCATTACATCAATTTGCGACATTAATACTGTATGTCTGGACGGTGCCACAAAACCTGGCGCATAGATCATCGCCGGAATGCGGTATTTGTCTACAGGAAGTTCCGTTTTTCCGGAGCTGGAAGCGCAATGGTCGGCTACAATAACAAAAATGGTATTGTTAAACCAGGGCTGTTTTTTTGCATTGTTAAAAAACTGCTTCATGGCAAAATCGGTATATTTCACACCACCTTCTCTTTGCTTGGAATTGGCCGGAATATCAATCCTGTTTTCCGGGTACGTAAAAGGCCTGTGGTTACTTACTGTCATAATATGATTAAAGAAAGGCTTATTTTCTTTCGCCTCTTCATTCATTACCTTGATTGCTTTTTTAAACAAATCTTCATCACAAACACCCCAAATATTCTGAAACGTTATTTCTTCCGGTGTAAATACCTTTTTATCTACAATATCATAGCCGTTTCCTCCGAAAAAGTCCTGCATATTGTCAAAAAAGGCATCTCCTCCGTATAAATATTTTACAGTATATCCTTTTTGTTTAAACACATAACCGGTTGAAAATTTATCTTTATTGTCTTTTCGTTTTACAACACTTTCCCCGGCTGTTGGCGGAAGAGATAAAGTTACCGCTTCCAAACCTCTAACGGTTCTGTTTCCGGTGGCATACAGGTTGGTAAACATCAGACTTTGCCCGGCTAAGGAATCCAGGAAAGGCGTGATACCCTGCTCATTCCCGTAAAGTTTCATAAACTCGGCACTTAAGCTTTCTACGGTAATCAAAACAACATTTTTGTGTATTTCTGCACCTTTACCGGTAATCTGTCTTGTGGTAGTATTACCGGTTAAATCCGGAATTTGTTTTTGAAGCAGCGCTAAAGCCTCATTTTCCGGTAATGTATTGTAAAATTTAAAGTAATCCAGCTCACTATTCATAAAAGCCAGGTAAAAACGATACACACCATTTGCCTGCAATTCGTTGGTAAAAACGTTTTGTGATTTCTCCTGTTTGGCCAAAAACGGAATTGCTGCCAGAGAAATCAGAAACAAAACAGCATAACCGCCGGTAATCATTAACTTTTCAGTAAAAGTAGGCAGGTTATTTAAATATACTTTTGATTTTTTAACAATGATATATGTCGACAATAAAGCAGCGATTCCAATCCCGATAAACAACGGAACAACCGGATAAGATTCCATGATATTCCCGATTACCGTATTGGTATATACCAGATAATCAACCGCTATAAAGTTATATTTTACTCCAAATTCATTCCAGAAGAAGAATTCGCTAACCGCATTCTGGATGATACACAGTACGAAAATAAACAACGTAATGGAAAACAATGCCAGACGCAGTTTATGATGGTATTTCGGTAAAAACAATAAAGCCCCGAACAATACTGTTTTTAAAGCGACGAAGCTAATCCCGATTTCCGGTAAAACACCGCCGTATTCATTTAAAATAGTATTACAGAAACTAACGTAACCCAAAAGTGCTACTAATCCCGCAAAAATAAGATACCCCCATGGTTTGTAATATTTTGAATCCGAAAGAAACAACAGGTAAATCCATAGAAAGGCACTGGCGATCACGAATACAAAAAAATCAGAAACAATTCCGAATGTAAATATTTTCAGCACATCCAGAACGCCAAAATGAGATTGGGTGATCGGATGAAATAACAATACTATTCTTAAAATAACACTTACAGTGATGTAAAATATTGCTAAATTATAAAAGGGGGCAATTTTTTTAACAATTGTAGACATAAATTGGTTTTTTGGCAAAAATATAAAAAAAGGAATGCAATATTAATAAATTTTTGGAAGGATTATTTTTAAAAATATATATTTTTGCAAATTATAATTACACTTACTCAGTTTACCCATAAATATTAATGAAATACATTCACTTTATTGTTAATCCGATTTCAGGAAAAGGCAAACACAAAATAAGAAAAGAGGATCTGGAAGCATTCTTCCCGTCAAATGAATATAAGATTGTTGTTGATTATTCCGAATATAAAAAACACGCTATCGAATTGACGAAGAATGCCGTAGCTAAAAATCCGGAAATGATTGTAGCCTGCGGCGGTGATGGAACAATACACGAAGTGGCGTCCGGACTGGTAAACACCTCAATTGCATTGGGGATTTTACCGGTAGGCTCCGGTAACGGACTGGCTTCCAACCTGAGCATTCCTAAAGACTTTGAAAAAGCAATACGGATTATCAAGCAGGGAAATGAATCGGCTATAGATGTAGGTTCGATCAACAATCATTATTTCTTCAGTAATATGGGGCTTGGAATAGATGCCTTAATTATTAAGAAATACGAAAACATGCCCACCCGTAACCTTTCTACCTATGTAAAGGCTTCTTTGCAGTCGGCTATGGGCTATAAGGCCAATAAAGCGATCGTACATTGTAACGATACCGTTTTTGAGGTAAATCCGATGCTTTTGTTTATTTCCAATTCCAATGAAATGGGATACAACATGAGCCTTACGCCAAAAGCAAGCCTTCAGGATGGCTGGTTAGACCTGTTGGTCGTATCCAAATTGAATATTTTTGAGCAGCTTTATTTCGGTTCGTTAGTACTGATGAGCAAAACAGAAAAATTCAAAAAGGCAAACAGCCAGCTTGTAAAAGAGGTTAAAATTGAAATGGAAAATAAGGATAGTATTGCCATGCAGCTGGATGGTGAATATTATGAATCAAAAACCAATATCTTTAAAATAAGCATATTGGAAGGATCACTTAAAGTTGTAAATTAATTATGAATCAGGCGCATTTACACATGATCGTCAACCATTTCCCGATTATTGGAAGCATCTTCGGGGCAGGTATACTTATTGCCGGTTTAGTATTCAAAAACAAATCCATTCAGTACACAGCGTTTGTGTTACTGGCTATAGCAGCAATATTCGGACTGGTGTCCATGAGAACCGGAGAAGGAGCTGAGGAGATTGCAGAAAACCTGGGCATCAGCCGCAGTATTATACACGAACATGAAGAAATCGCTGAGAAATTTATAATCCTGTTGTATTTAACCGGAGCTGTGGCTATTTTAACATTGATTACCTCTTTAAAGAACCATGCTAAAGCCAAAGTTTTCACCTATATAACCTTATTTTTAGCGATTGCAACAGCTGTTTTGTCCAAAAGTGTAGGCACTACCGGCGGGGAAATCCGCCATACAGAAATCAGGGAAAATAACGCGCAAAACCCTGTAAATTAAGTAGCTGACAACAGCTTAAAAAAGTACTTCAAAAAATATTTTATTCAAAAAAGTTATAAAAAATTAGGAAACTATTTTTTTTTGACTTTAACTTTGCAACACAAAATAGAACAGAAAAATGTTTTTAAACCAACTACATCATCATCATTATACCTCCGCTCAAGCGAAGTGATAATGATATGTGTATAAACCATATATTTTTTAAACCCGTTTGAGTACATCAAACGGGTTTTTTATTTCCGATACCTTTCGTTGCACTCAGGCACATTCTCCAAACTAAAAAAATGAGTACATTAAAAATTGCCATCCAAAAATCCGGCCGATTAAACGAAGACAGCCTGAAGCTGCTTCGTGATTGCGGTATCTCCATCAGCAACGAGAACGACCAGCTAAAAACCGAAGCAACCAATTTTCCTTTGGAAGTGCTGTTCCTGCGCAATGCCGACATTCCTCAATATCTTTTGGACGGGGTCGTGGATATTGCCATCGTGGGAAGCAACCTTTTAATCGAAAAAGGTCCGCAAATTCCGATACTGGAAAAATTAGGCTTTTCAAAATGCCGGGTTTCGGTAGCTGTGCCGAAAAATTTCACCTATGCATCCTTATCCGACCTCCGGAATCTGCGCATTGCCACCTCTTATCCCGAAACGGTTAAAGCCTATTTTGAAACACAGGAAATCCCTATTGCCCTGCACGAAATATCCGGCTCGGTAGAGATTGCGCCCAATATTGGCCTTGCTGATGCAATTGTAGATATAGTTTCCACCGGCAGCACCCTTTTTAAAAACAACCTGAAAGAAGTCGCCGTAATCCTGAAAAGTGAAGCCGTTCTGGCCGTTTCACCGGCTATCCCGGAACAGCAGAAAAAATTGCTCGAACGCTTCCGGTTCCGGGTGCAATCCGTACTGAAAGCCGGCAAGCTGAAATATGTGCTGATGAATGTTCCTGACGAAAAAATACAGGCAATCAGCGAAATCCTTCCGGTACTCAAAAGCCCGACGATAGTGCCGTTAAATCAAAACGGCTGGAGCAGCGTACAATCGGTTATCGATGAAGCCCAATTTTGGGAAGTCATCGACAAGCTGAAAGAAATAGGAGCAGAAGGAATATTGGTTTGTCCTATTGAAAAAATGGTCGTTTAACATTTAAAAAACTAATTATGAACACACTATTGTACCCGTCACGCGAAATATGGGCCGATATCCTGAAACGTCCCGTAGCGCCTTTTGAAAATATCGAAGCTACCGTAAAACAGATTTTTAAAGAAGTCACCGCAAAAGGAGATGCGGCTGTTATAAAATACACCCATTTCTTCGATGATGTCCGTTTAACCGATATTCAGGTTACCGAAGCAGAAATAGCAAAAGCCGCAGCATTAGTCCCGGAAGCGTTAAAAACGGCAATCCAGGAAGCCAAAAGAAATATCGAAAGCTTCCACATGGCACAAAAAACGGAAACTATAGCGCTGGAAACAACGGCAGGAGTCCGCTGTTGGATTAGTAAAAAGCCTATTCAGAAAATCGGGTTGTACATTCCGGGCGGTTCGGCTCCTTTGTTTTCTACCGTTTTAATGCTGGCTGTGCCGGCTGCGATTGCCGGTTGTAAGGAAATAGTACTCTGTACGCCGCCGGATAAAAACGGACAGGTAAATCCGGCGATCCTTTATACAGCCGGTATTTGCGGCATTACCACCGTTATAAAAGCCGGAGGCATACAGGCGATTGCCGGTATGACGGTTGGAACAGCCGCTATTCCCAAAGTATATAAGATTTTCGGACCGGGTAATTCGTTTGTAACCGGAGCAAAACAATATGCCGCACAACTGGGAACAGCTATCGACATGCCGGCAGGACCATCGGAATTGCTGGTATTTGCCGATGAAAGTGCCAATATTCAATTTGTAAGTGCCGACTTGCTGAGCCAGGCAGAACACGGACCGGACAGCCAGGTTGTTTTGGTTACCACCACACCGGAAATAGCAGCGGCAGTAAAGAAAGAAATCCAAAAACAACTGACCCGGTTACCGAGAAAAGCCATCGCGGAGCAGGCATTGCAAAATTCCCGGTTTATCGTTGTTGAAAACGATGCAGTTGCATTGGAATTAATAAACGAATATGCACCGGAGCACTTAATTATCTGCAGCCGTCAGGAAGCTTTTTTTACTGAAGGGATTCAAAATGCAGGCTCCGTTTTTTTAGGCAATTACAGCCCGGAAAGTGCCGGAGATTATGCTTCGGGAACAAATCACACCCTGCCGACGAATGGTTTTGCAAAATCATACAGCGGTGTTAACTTGGACAGCTTTTTAAAATCGGTTACTTTCCAGAAAATAAGCCCGGAAGGCATACAAAACATAGGAAAAACTATTGAAATCATGGCGGAAGCAGAAGGTTTACAGGCACACAAAAATGCCGTTACCCTGCGCCTTAACGAATTGACAGATGAAAACATTTAATATTGAAAAACTAATCCGGAAAAATGTGCTGCAAATAAAAGCTTATACAGCGGCACGGGATGAGTTTCAAAAAACTGCTCCGGAAATGATTTATCTGGATGCTAATGAAAATCCGTTTGACAATGGTGTAAACCGCTATCCGGATCCGCAGCAGCAGGATTTAAAAAAGGTAATTGCCGCTTTCCGGAATGTCAGTGCGGCTGCAATCACTTTAGGAAACGGAAGTGACGAACTGCTGGATTTAATATTCCGTGCCTTTTGTACGCCGGATCAGGACAATATTATAACGCTGCCGCCCACTTATGGCATGTATGAAGTGTTGGCCGGGCTGAATGCCGTAGAAAATAGGACTGTGCTGCTAACGCCGGATTTTCAGCTAAACATACCGGAAATCTTAAACAGGGTCGATCCAAACACCAAACTGCTTTTTATCTGTTCGCCAAACAATCCCACCGGAAATACATTCCCGGAAAAAGCCATTACAAGCCTTTTGGAACAATTTGAAGGAATTGTTGTTCTTGATGAAGCCTATATTGATTTTTCGGAAACCGGAAGCTGGCTACAAAAAATAGTGGATTATCCCAACCTGATCATCATACAAACCTTTTCGAAAGCGTTTGGAATGGCCGGAATACGTTTGGGTGCAGCGTATGCTTCCGAAGCAATTACCGCAATTTTAAATAAAATAAAACCACCGTATAATATCAATACGCTGACTCAGGAAAAAGCATTAACTTTAATAAACAATACAAAAGTAAAAGACAAAATTACTTTAATTAAAGCAGAAAAAGAGAATTTAATTAAAGTATTACTTCAAATTAATTTTATTAAAAAGATATATCCTTCGGCAGCAAATTTTATACTGGTACAGGTTGATGATGCCGAAAAAAGATACTGTCAGTTAATCGATAAAGGAATTGTAGTGCGCAACCGGAATAACTATCCGTTATGCCAAAACTGCCTTCGCATAACCATCGGCACAAAAGAAGAAAACAACCAATTGTTAATCGCTTTACAGGAAATGAACAGATCATGAAAAAAGTATTGTTTATAGACCGCGACGGAACTTTAATCCTCGAACCTGATGATTACCAGGTAAACACTTTCGAAAAACTTGTATTCTATCCGGAAGTGTTTCACTACCTCGGTAAGATTGCCACCGAACTTGATTTTGAAATGGTAATGGTCACCAATCAGGACGGCCTGGGAACGGCTGCTTACCCGGAAACCGTTTTCAGTTCCATTCAGGATTTTATCCTTAAAAGCTTTGCAAATGAAGGCATTGTCTTTAGCAACATCTTTATTGACAGGAGTTTTCCGGAACAAAACAGCCCGATGCGGAAACCGAAAACAGGAATGCTGACATCATACCTGAATACTCCGGACTATGACTTAACCGGTTCCTTTGTTATTGGCGACCGGATGACAGATGTGGAACTGGCTAAAAACCTGGGCTGCAAAGCTATTTTTATAACCGATCATGAAACACTGGGCAGCAATGAAGTTGCTGTTCCGAAAGAGGTTTTAGAAAACAGTATCGCCATGCGGACAGCATCCTGGAAAGCCATTTACGAATACCTGAGCCGGTCACGGCGTACTGCCGCAATAACCCGGAAAACAAACGAAACCGATATTACAGTCAGCATCAATCTGGATGGAACGGGGCAAAGCAGCATCAGCACAGGAATCGCTTTTTTCGACCACATGCTGGACCAGTTGGCGCGTCACGGGCAAATTGATCTTACTCTGGAAGTAACCGGTGATCTGGAAGTAGACGAGCACCATACTGTTGAAGATACGGCTATTGCCCTGGGAGAAGTTTTTAGCAAGGCTTTGGGGAACAAACTGGGCATAGAGCGCTACGGTTTCTGTTTGCCAATGGACGACTGTCTGGCACAGGTGGCAATCGATTTTGGCGGACGAAACTGGATTGTATGGGAAGCGGAATTCAAACGGGAATATATCGGGAAAATGCCGACAGAATTGTTTTTCCATTTTTTTAAATCCTTTAGCGATGGCGCAAAAGCCAATTTAAATATCAAAGCTGAAGGCACAAACGAGCATCATAAAATAGAAGCCATCTTTAAAGCTTTTGCCAAAGCCATAAAAATGGCCGTAAAACAAGATTTAGAAAAACGAATACTGCCTTCAACAAAAGGCCTCCTTTAAAATGAAAATAGCCATTATTGACTACGGTTCCGGGAATATCCAGAGTGTTCAGTTTGCGTTACAGCGACTGGGACACAACGGTATCCTGAGTGCTGATCCGGAAGTTATAGCAACTGCCGACAAAGTCCTGTTTCCGGGTGTCGGAGAAGCCTCCAGCGCCATGAACCGCTTACGAAAAACACAGTTAGACCTGCTCATTCCGCAACTCCGGCAGCCTGTTTTGGGCATCTGTCTGGGAATGCAGCTGCTCTGCAAAACTTCCGAAGAAGGCAATACAGCCTGTCTGGATATTTTTGACACTGCAGTTGTCCGGTTTCCAAACACGGTAAAAGTACCTCAGGTAGGCTGGAATACCTTATACAACCTCCGGTCGGAACTGTTTAAAGGCATACCGGAACAGGAATTTATGTATCTGGTACACAGTTATTATGCACCGCTTTCAAAAGAGTGCATCGCTGCTGCAGATTATGGTATTTGCTATTCGGCAGCACTACAGCGAGATAATTTTTTCGGCGTACAGTTTCACCCGGAAAAAAGCGGCCTTATGGGCGAAAAACTGCTTTCCAATTTTTTAAAACTATAATTATGAGAATTATACCGGCAATTGATATCATCAACGGAAAATGTGTCCGGCTCACCAAAGGTAATTATGACACTGTCACGGTATATAATGAAGACCCGCTGGAAGTAGCCCGGAAATTTGAAGATCACGGCATGGAATACCTGCACCTGGTGGATCTGGACGGTGCAAAAGCCGAAGGTATTATCCACTACAGGATTTTAGAAAAAATAGCCACCCGGACCAATCTCAAAATTGATTTTGGCGGCGGTATAAAGTCCGATACCGATTTGCGGATTGCTTTCGAATGCGGAGCACAGCAAATTACAGCTGGAAGCATCGCGATTAAAGCTCCGGAAGTCTTTAAAAACTGGATTGCCTTATATGGTCCGGAAAAAATAATCCTGGGTGCAGATGTCAAAGAAGAAAAAATAGCCGTTTCCGGCTGGCTTGAAGAGAGTACGCAAACCGTTATTCCGTTTTTGCAGGAATACCGGCAAAGCGGTATTTCCTATGTTACCTGTACAGACATTTCACGCGATGGTATGCTGGAAGGTCCTGCTGTGGAACTGTACCAAAAAATAATAGCATCAGTACCCGGCATCCGGCTGATCGCCTCCGGCGGTGTTTCCGGCTATGATGATCTGATCCGCCTGAACACATTGGGCTGTGAAGGTGTTATTATCGGGAAAGCGATTTACGAGAACAGAATCACGTTACGGCAATTGGAACAATTCAATTTATAAAACATGTTAACAAAAAGAATAATTCCCTGTCTGGACATTCAAAACGGACGAACGGTAAAAGGCATTAACTTCCTGAACCTGAAAGATGCCGGCGATCCGGTGGCACTGGCTAAAAAATATGCCGAAAACGGGGCTGACGAACTGGTATTACTGGACATTTCGGCTACAGCCGAAGAAAGAAAAACGATGGTTTCCTTAGTACGCCGGGTAGCACAGGCAATTAATATACCGTTTACGGTGGGCGGCGGTATCCGGACCGTGGAAGATGTGGCCGCTTTACTCCAAAACGGAGCCGACAAAATTGCGATCAATTCTGCAGCGATCCAAGATCCGGATAGCATTACCCGATTGGCAGAACGCTTTGGGAGTCAGTGTGTGGTGGTGGCTATCGATGCGGCACTTCAGGATACTAAGTGGCAGGTGTACCAGAACGGAGGAAAGACCGCAACCGGACTGGATTTGTTTTCCTGGGCAAAAGAGGCTGTAAAACGCGGTGCCGGCGAAATACTTTTTACCTCGATGGATCATGACGGTACCAAAAACGGCTTTGCAAACGAGGCATTAGCCCGATTATCGGAATCGTTGCCCGTGCCCGTAATTGCTTCCGGCGGTGCCGGCCATACAGCAGATTTTGTAACTGTATTCCGGTCCGGCAAAGCCGATGCTGCCCTGGCTGCAAGTATTTTCCACTTTCAGGAAATTACAATCCCGGATTTAAAAAAAGAACTCAGAAGAAACGGTATTGCCGTACGAATTTAACCCGATACAAAACCCAAAATGACACCCGATTTTAATAAAAATCCCGACCAATTGCTTCCGGCCATCATACAGGATGTCCGTACAGCCACTGTTTTGATGCTTGGCTATATGAATGAAGCTGCCTATACCAAAACGCTGGAAACCCGGAAAGTGACCTTTTTTAGCCGTACAAAAAACCGATTGTGGACAAAAGGAGAAACGAGCGGCAATTACCTGCAGCTGGTATCGCTCCGGTCCGATTGCGATCGCGATACACTGCTTCTAAAAGTACTTCCCGCAGGTCCGGTTTGCCATAAAGGTACCGATACCTGCTGGGGTGAAGCCAATAATCCATCCTTTGGCTTTCTGTCGGTATTGGAACAGACCATAAAAGAACGGCGAGAGCAACCGGAAACCAATAGTTATATCGCTTCCCTGTTTCAAAAGGGAATCAATACGATTGCCCAGAAAGTAGGAGAGGAAGCGGTAGAAGTAATCATCGAGGCAAAAGATGACAACAACACGCTGTTTTTAAATGAAAGCGCCGATTTGCTATTTCACTATCTGATACTGCTTCAGGCAAAAGGATTTCAACTACAGGATGTTGTTGCAATTTTGGAGCAAAGAGCTAAATAATTTTAAAAACAGAAGCAAATAATTTGTACTTTTAAAATAAAAAAATGATTACAAAAGCAGAACTGGAGTTTCTTGTAGCCTTACAAAAAAACAATAACAGGGAATGGTTTGCAGCACATAAAAAAGAGTTTCAAAGCCATGAAAAAAAAGTAAAATCCTTTTTTAAGGAAATCAACGACGACTTAGAAAAACTGGACAGTATCGATAAAATGCAGGTCTTTAGAATTTATAGAGACGTCCGTTTTTCAAAAGACAAATCCCCTTATAAAAATCATTTTAGTGTGGGATTTTCACGAACCAAGCCGTTATTAAGAGGCGGTTATTATTTGCATATCGAACCGGGCGCCAGTTTTATTGGCGGCGGATTCTGGGATCCCAATACGGAAGACCTGAACCGGATCCGGAAGGAGTTTGAAATGGATGATGAAGAAATCCGCGCTATTATTGCCGATCCTACGTTTCAAAAGGTATTTGGTGAGTTAAAAGGAGATGAACTTAAAACAGCGCCGAAAGGTTTTGATAAGGCACATCCTGCCATCGATCTGATTCGTAAAAAACAATTCCTGGTATCCAAAAGCTTTACCGATCAAGAGGTTATCCATCCCGATTTTAAAAAGGAAGTACTGGCTACCTTTCAGGCCATGCGTCCGTTTTTTGACTATATGAGTGACGTTTTATCGACAAACCTGAACGGAGAATCCCTGTATTAACTGAAATTGGTACGGTTTCTGTAAAGTATTGGTCATTAAAAATAAGAATACGATGAAAAGATTAGCTATTTTAATGCTGGCAATGACTTTATTTGCCTGCAACAGTACTAAAGTGAAACAGGAAACAACAAATAGAGATACCCGTGAGCAGCAGCCGGAACAGGTTTACTTTAAGAGTATCGGAACAGAACCTTTCTGGGCTATTGAAATCAGTGCCCGACAAATTAAGTACACAACACCGGAAAATACGGAAGGCATTGTCTTTGACGGAGTGGAACCGGTGCGGGTAATGGATGCCAATATTAAAAGTTATCATTCCAGATCGAAAGCCGGCGAGATCAAAATAACCATTACACAGGGCAAATGTTCTGACGGCATGTCTGATCAGGAGCACAATTATGCCGTAAAAGTGGCGCTGAAATTAACCGGAGACAAAGATTTCAAAAATCTTCAGGGATGTGGGAATTATATCGTGGATTACCGCCTGCACGATATCTGGGTACTGGAAGAAATGGAAGGGCAAAAAGTAGCCGATTCCGATTTCAATACCCGTCCGAATATGGAAATAAATGCCGCAGAAGCCCGTTTCAGCGGTTCGGCAGGCTGCAACAGGATGTTTGGAAAATTATTTTCTGAAAGAAACCTGCTACGTTTTACCGGAATCGGGACTACGAGAATGCTGTGTGATAAAATTTCAAATGAAGCAAAATTCCTGAAAGCTTTAGAAAGTGCAACCGGTTATGAAATAAAAAACAACCGATTATACCTTTCCAATCCGGACGGTATAAAACTGGTTTTTAAAAAAGTAGATTAGTTTTAACAATTTAAAATACAAATACTTAAATACACTTTATTAAACTTAAACATAAATAAAGTTTTTTATTTACAATAGCAAGCAGATTGGATCGCAACAGCTGATTTTTAATTTTAATTCCTATTTTTGTGAAAATTACCATTAAGGAAATGAAGTTATTAATTGTTGAAGATGAACCCAATCTGCTTGCTGCATTAAGAAAAGGACTTTCTGAAAAGAATCATGATGTAAGTGCTGCCTTAGACGGAACAACAGCCCTTGAAATGATTAGTAATACCAGTTTTGATGTTATCATACTTGATATCATGCTGCCGGATATTAACGGAATTGAGATTTGCCGCCGTTTAAGAGCGGCTGCTAATTATGTCCCTATATTGATACTGACAGCGCTGAGCAGCAGTGAAAACATCGTGCACGGTTTAAATGCTGGTGCCGACGATTATTTAGCAAAACCATTTCAGTTTACCGAACTTGAAGCCCGGGTAAATGCCTTGGCCCGCAGAGCAGGACAGGATCAGAAACCCGTTGAAAAAATCATAATTGACGATTTAGAGATCGATCTCCGTTCTAAAACAGTTAAAAGAAACGAAACTTCGATAGTGCTTACCGCCAAAGAGTTTAGTTTATTGTACTATCTGGCAAAAAATTCCGGCACGATCTTATCCAGAGCCAAGATTTTAGATAATGTGTGGAATATCAATTTTGACATGAATACCAACGTAGTTGATGTTTATATTAATTATCTGCGTAAAAAAATTGACCATCCTTATGAGAATAAGCTAATCCATACCATTAAAGGCTTAGGGTATGTTATAAAAGAATAATTATGCAGATCAAAAAGAAGATTACGATCAATTATATTGCCCTTTCCGGATTCAGTACTTTGTTATTATGTACTGTTGTTTTCTTTTTATTCAAACAGAATAATCAGTATTACTTTAGAAAAAGGCTGGAGGACCGGGCTAAAATTGTAGCATCAATCCACTATCAGCACGATCCGTTAAAGGCAAAATATTACCAGGAATTAAAGACAAACGGACTGGAGGAGCTGAAAGAAGAGAAAGAATATGTACTAAAAGTAAACAGTTCCAATTCTTTTGAATACAATACGGATCTGGAGTTACCGGCCGAATTTTATTCTTCCGTGATGAAAAACAATTCCGGATGGATAGAAGAAAACGGCTTGTATTATTACGGGCAGATTTTTAATGAGGCCCGTGTGAAATATATGGTTATCGTGTCGGCTAAAGATCTTCGCGGCAGTGCCAGTACTTTATTCATTACCCGTATTTTATTGTTATGCGGTTTAGGATTTATCATTTTAGCTTATTTTTTCGGGCGTTTTCTGGCTTTGCGCGTTATCAATCCGGTTTCAAGGATTACCAGCGAGGTGAAACGGATCAGTGCTTCCAATCTGCACAATCGCTTACCCGAGGTGAATGATTCCGATGAACTTGCCGATCTGACCAAAACCTTCAACGATATGCTTGACCGGTTGGAAACCTCGTTTGAAATACAGGCCAATTTTATCAATAATGCCTCCCACGAATTAAAAACACCTATTACGACCATCATTGCAGAAACAGAAATTACCCTGCTAAAAGAAAGGGGAACCGAAGAATACATCGGCACACTGGAAAACATCCACCATCAGGCTTCCCGATTGAGCAACCTGACTGAAAGCCTGTTAAAACTTACGCAAACCGGTTATGACGGCAAAAAACAGGTACAGGACATTATCCGCGTGGATGAATTGCTGCTGGAAGTGAAAAGTGACCTCGATAAAATTTATCCGGGTAACAGAGTGAGTATTAATCTGAGCGACATTCCGGAAGATGATTCCCTGTTGGTTTTACCGTGCAACAAGCCTTTATTAGAACTCGCAATAGGAAATATCATTACAAACGGCGTGAAATATTCCGATAATGAGGAAGTTTTTGTAAATGTTACAGCCAATGCGGAACATCTTAAAATCGTTATTACCGATATCGGAATCGGAATCCCGCCGGAAGATATCCCGTATCTTTATGAGCCGTTCTTCCGGGGTAAAAAAGCCTCCCGATATGTGGGTTACGGGCTGGGACTTCCTTTGGCAATGAAAATTATCCGTATGCACAACGGTGAATTATCCATACAATCGGAAGCCGATAAAGGAACCATCGTAAGTATCATTTTTAAAAGATAAAGGCAACATTAGAATTTCTAATGTAAAATCTTAGAATATTCTAATTTTAGTTTAATAAAATTATAAGCTGGGTGCAGTTGTTTTGCTGGTATAAAACATTAAAAATTATACCGATGAACAATATTCTTATTCCTACCCAGTTTGAAAGTGATACTATTGATGCAATCAAAACAGCTATAAAATATGCCGAAAGCAAAAGCTGTACAATTGTTTTAACTACCGTTACAGATGTTCCGGGCTCTATTTATTCCCCGTCATTTTTCCTTCGCACCGCAGTACCGGAAATGACGGAAGCCCAGCACGAATTACTACAGGAATGCAAAAGCATTGTTGCCGCTACCAAAAACTGCCAGCTTAAGGTGCACCACCAGTTTGGTATTTCTGCACCGTTGATTAAGAATCTTCTGGAACATTTTTCGGTAGGATTGGTTATTCTTACCCAATCGTACAAATCCAATACGAATAGAACACAACGTCATTTATTGCAGCTCGTTTCCAATTGCAAATGCCCGATACTGCACATGGGCTACAATAAAGAGGAACGTGATTTTAATAAAGCGCTGTATCTCGAACATACACAAACAAAAATCGGGATTCAGGATCTTCAAAAAATTGTAAGTGAGAAGTTCAGTTTTAAAATTGTAAGCCAGGCATCGGTATTTGAAGAACAAAAACCGGAAGACATTACACCATACCTGTCTGAAACTATCTCAAAAAACAATATTGACCTGTTGGTTGAAACCCGAAAACCCGAAAAAAACCGCTTAAAAAAGAGAACGGATAGCCATGTTAATGAAGTTTTAGGACTTCCGGTACTATCCTTATATGAAGAGAGGGTTTGATTTTATAATCTTAAAAACACTAATGTATGTTACTAAAAAAAAGAGTACCCCTAAAATATATACTGGGAAAAATACGAATGGAATTAGCATTAATTGTATTGTATTGCGTTTCTTTTGAAATTTTCCACCATTATTTCCAAACCGTTCCGACAAAAATTCCAATTGCGATACCGTCAATTATCGGGACGATTATTTCCTTATTGCTGGCGTTTAAATCCAACCAGGCTTATGACCGATGGTGGGAAGCCCGAATTGTATGGGGTGCGATTGTTAATGATTCGCGTTCCTTAATGCGTCAGGTGATCGGTTTTTATAAAGATCCTGATTTTTCAACAAGGGCAAATGATTATAAAGAGCGTTTTGCAAACAGGCAGGCGGCATGGTGTTACAGTCTGGGCGAATCGTTGCGTGGCAAAGATCCGATAAAGCCGATAAAGTCTTTACTGACTGAGGAAGAGCTGCGTTTTGTTAAAAAGCACAAACACGTTCCAAATGCTATATTGATGCTACATGTAAAGGAGTTAAGAAAAGCCAATGAAGAAGGAAAAATCAATGTGTACCAGCAGGTTGAAATTGACAATACTTTAACCCGGCTGTGTGATTCAATGGGTAAGTGTGAGCGTATTAAAAACACCATTTTCCCAACCACATACAGCTTGTACATCCGCTTTACGTTGTTCCTGTTCCTGATCTTACTGCCTTTCGGGCTTACTGATTTTCTGGGATGGTTCCGAATTCCGCTGGTAACCACGATTGGTGCAGCTTTCTTCCTGATTGAAAAGATGGCAATACACCTGCAGGATCCGTTTGAAAACCGACCGACCGATACACCAATGATCCTGATTTCCAATACTATTGAAAAGAATCTGCTTCAAATGGTGAATGAATATCGAAACGAGTTTGAGTTTGATGGAGAAGCAACCAAAGAAGAGGTGAATTTAGCACACATACAACCGGTAAAAAATGCCTATTTTGTGTTATAGTAGATAGCAGGCATACCATGAAAAGGGATCGTCAGGATCCCTTTTTTTATTGATTCCCAACAATTAAAGCATTATGCTGCCTGTTATCAATAAATTGCAGCCACCAGCAGCCGGCAAACTAAATTAATAGCTAAAAAATGATAAAAGGGCAGTGAATTCACTGCCCTTTTTGTTATTAATCCAATTCTAATAATTGTACCTGGCTTTTTAACCGCTCGATTAAGACATTCATCATTCTCTTATTCAGATTGGATGAGTTCTTAATATATTCCTGATATTCTTCAACTGTAAAGAGTCCTAAAATCATCCCTTTTAAGGAATTTCTGAATTTAATGTCCCGCTGGATTACATTTTCGATATACGCTAATTTTTTATCCGGGGTTAAGGAAAAGAAAACATTTTTCTGTTTTACAGCATAATTCAGGAAAACCTGAATAAAGAGTTCATTTTGTAATCTTAAAATCGGACGTAAGATTTTGTTTTGAAAAATTTCTTCCGATGAAGATTGCTCTGTGATTGTTCCCAAGGCTTCACCTCTAAGATCAATCAGGAAAGTGTCGCGATTTTCCATTTTTTATTTTAAAGTTAAAAAAAAACCGCTGCGTAATTGCAGCGGTTTTTAATAAGTTATGAATAACGTATTGTTAATTACTTCACTCTGAAAGTTACTCTTCTAACCATTTGACGGGCTACTTTAGAGTCTTTTGCAACAGAGTTATCTTCACCGTTACCAACAATGGTCATTCTTGAAGCTTCAATTCCGGATTTAGCAAGAATTGTTTTTACCGTTTGTGCTCTTCTGTGTGATAAGTCTTTGTTATAGTCTGTATTTCCGATTTCATCTGCATATCCGATTACTTCTGCTTTAGCAGATGGATTTGCTTTTAAGAATTTCGCCAGGAAGTCCAATCCTGAAACAGAGTTTGAAGACGGTTGGGTAGAGTTAAAGTCAAAATAAACATTAACATATCCCTGGTTGATCATGTCTTTGATCGTTTCGTTACTCAAACCGGCACCGCTGTTACCTGATCCACCGTAGTTTTTCTCTAAATAGCTTTCCAGTTCGTCCGGAATACCATTGTTGTTTCTGTCAATCGTTCTTCCTTTTGTATCTACTGCAACACCAGGAATAGAGTTTGGCTCTGCATCTAAATAATCCGGCACACCGTCTTTATCTGAGTCATTCATCATGGTTTCCAGATCACCAACTCTTTTTTCCAATTCGGCTAATTTGTCTACTTTGCTTTCTTCATAATACCAGTCGGCATGTTTGGCATTCTTTCCTAAATAGATCGAAAGACCAATAGTAGCATTGTATAATGTTCCGTTAAAACCTCTGTCTTCCGGCGCAATACCGCCATCGAAAGTATTGGACTGACGTACATTGTTAATCATCGAGAAATCGGCATTTAAAGCGATTCTTTCCGATAATTTCACCTGTCCGGTAAGACCGATAATATGGTTTAACATGTTATCTGTTCCTTCAAACCGGTCATTTGTCATAAAAGCATAACCAATACCGGTATGTGCCTGAACGTTTAATCGCTGCGTCCATTCTTCAAAGTTAAGCACACGTCCTAAATTTACAACACCCTGGATATCCGTTCTGTAATATTTACCATCAAAAGAAGCACTTTTTGAAGCGTTCTCAAACTGGTCGTATCCAACATCAACTTTTAAACCGAATTTGTTGTTAAACATATAACGTACTCCAAGGTCAGCATGAAAAAGATTGTAATCTTTAGTATAGTAACCGGTAGTAAGGGGAGTAGTAGGTTTACTGATTCCTCCGTTAATGTCAATGGACCATTTGTTAAAACCTGGGGTTTCCTGAGCTGTAGCAGTACCTAAAGAAAGTACCGTTACGAATAAAGGCAGCATAATTCTTTTCATATGTCTTTACTTTTTCATTCAACGATAACCGCTGAATATTCTTATTTATTTAGGGCAAAGATAGGGAGATTGACCGGGCTTAAAGTGTTTAAAACAGTACCTTTGCCTTGAAAACTGGGCTTTTGCGTTCATTATTCTTCAAAAAAAGTATCTTTTTTTTGCTGATTTTTTCACATACGGAACTTAAAAATGTATTTTTATAACAAAAAAAAGCTGAATATTTACAGCATACATAATTCTAACTTTATGAGGAATTCTAACATTTTTTTAACAGTTGACGCGGTAATCGTAAAAAAAACACCGGCCAACGACTACCTGCTTTTAATTAAAAGGAATAACGAGCCCTTTCAAAACTGCTGGGCACTGCCCGGCGGCTTCGTCGATTTAAACGAAGATCTTATGGCAGCAGCAATACGGGAACTTTATGAAGAAACGACGATCGCGGTAACACAGCTGGAGCAGATTGGTGCTTTTGGCAAGCCTTTCAGAGATCCCCGAAATCATGTGGTTTCGGTAGCCTATTATGGTGAGGTAGCGGAAGATACGATCGCTATAGCAGCCGATGATGCCCGGGAGGCAAAATGGTTTTCAATAAAAGCGCTTCCAAAATTAGCATTTGACCACGAAGAAATAGTAAATTTGGCGCTTCAAAAGTTTACTATATGAAATATCAAACGAGAAAATGGGTAAAACCAGAAGACTTGAATGCTAACGGAACCTTATTCGGAGGAATGCTTTTATCATGGATTGATGAGGAAGCAGCACTTTTTGCAATCATTCAGCTAAAAAACAACAAGATTGTAACCAAGTTTATGTCGGAAATCAACTTTATGAGTTCGGCAAGACAAGGGGATATTATCGAAATCGGTATCGATCTTGTAAAATTCGGAAGAAGCTCCATTATAATGAAATGTGAAGTGCGTAACGTAATGACCAAAGAAACCATTATCACGGTTGATGCCATTACTATGGTAAATCTGGACAGTTTTGGGCGTCCGGCTCCCCACGGAAAAACCGAAGTAGAAATTATATAGGGTTTATTCCCCTATATAATTTTTATTATTAGACGGTAATTCAAATATCTCCAAATCAAAATAGTCTACAGCCGCAATGATGTGGTCAAAAATATCGGCCATGATATGCTCATAATTGATCCATCTTTTATCGGATACGAAAGCGTATATTTCTATCGGAATACCTTTATCTGTAGGCTGTAAATGACGTACCATCAGGGTCATTTCCTTATTGATACCGGCATGACTTTCTATATAACTGGTCAGGTATTTACGGAACAATCCTAAATTTGTCAGGTTGCGGCCGTTAATTGCCAGTTCTTTATTGATGTTGTTATTCGTGTTGTATTTTTCAATATCCGACTGCCTGTGTTCGATATAGGACGTAATCAGCTGAATCTTCTTAAAATGATCTATTTCATTCGCATGAATAAAGCGGACACTGTTTTCTTTGATCAGGATATGACGTTTAATTCTTCTCCCGTTTGAGTTCTGCATTCCTCTCCAGTTCCGGAACGAATCGGAGATAAGGCTGTAAGTAGGAACCGTTGTTGTGGTATTGTCAAAATTTTTGACTTTCACGGTAGCCAGGTTGATTTCAATAACATCACCGTCGGCTCCGAATTTATCAATCGTGATCCAGTCGCCAATACGAACCGTATCGTTAACGGTAACCTGAATACTGGCCACCAGACCCAATATGGTGTCCTTGAAAATTAAGATGATAATCGCCGAAATAGCCCCGAAAGTCCCCAACAGCGTTTTGAAATTGGTATCGAAAAGGATCAATACCAAATATGTAATAGCATAAACCCAAAGGATAATCATGATTACCTGGGTATAGCTGTCTATCGGTTTGTCGCTAAACTTGGGTTTTTCTTTCAGGTAGTCTTTCAGGGAGTTAAAGATACTTCGGATGATCCACAGCGAAAGGAAGACCATATAGGTTTTTACGCCTTTTCCGAAAAAGCTCTCCCAGTAGACAAAGTTTTTTAGGACAACCGGAACAACTTTGCTGATAAAGTACAAAGGAACCAGATGGGCAACATATTTGGCTGTTTTATTGGCAACCAAAAAGTCGTCAAAACTCGATTTTGTTTTTTCTGCGATTATCGCCAGAATGATAATCAGTATTTTTTTAAAGATATAATCTAAAATATAAGCCACAACAACGAGGACAATTATATTAACTGCCAGGTTAAGATAACTTGCCGTAGTATCACTGAAATCAAGGTTTTTCAGGATTTTATATGCCCAATTAAAGATTTTCATATTTTAAAATTACAGAATTTTTTTCTCAATATAAAAAGTACCGAAAGGAATTACCGATGCAATACAAACCTGGAAGTATTTTTTAAACGACCAATTCTCTTCCATTTTCAGCATACTGGCGATTACAATATAACCGATAAACAGTAATCCATGTGCCATTCCAACGAAACGAACCATTTCCGGTTTGTCATACATATATTTTAGAGGCATGGCCACAAACAACAGGAGCAGGAGGGATATCCCTTCCAGAAAAGCAATAATTTTAAAAAAACGTAACATCTGTGATTATTTAAGGGGTTGATTATAAACGAAATACCGGTTTTATTGAAAAGCCTCCAAAAAACGCTCAAAATTAGCCCAAAAGTAAGTTAGAAAAGAAGAAAATTCGTTAATTATTCACTAAAATACATAAAAAAACTGCACTTAAAAAAGTACAGTTTTAGCATATTTTACAGGCTGTTTTTAGTTTAGAATGCTAAAAATGCTTTGTTATATTCTCTTAAATCAGAAATATTGTTTTTGTTTTTCAAATCTGCAAACAGGGAGATCAAATATTCCAAACTTTCTAAATCTGTTTCCTCAGCTTTCACATTTTCCGATTCCGTTTCCAACTCATCTTCTAAAGGTTCATCATCCGGGATCGTAATTAAAAATGCGCCGTTTTCTTCAACATGTTCGTAAGCTAAACGTATCGCTTTAACTAAAACCGGGTTTTGTTCTTCAAGAGCAAACTCCCGTAATTTTTTTAAATCTTCAATTAAAGTTTCGGCGTTGAATCCTTTTTTGAATAAATCAAGCTGGATTTTATTGATTAGTTTTTGTGCAGTTGGATTTTCCACAGTACTTATAATTTGAAATTAGTTGGATTTTTATTTTTAGGTATGCAAAAATAATCTTTTATTGTTTTTTTACTAATAAAAAGTGAGATTTTTTCATTTAAGAAATATTCCCGGCCCTGATTTCAGCCTTAATCTTCCTGCATAATGATGAATACCCGTTCATTTAACTTTCCCGAAATGTGCTTTACGGTAAAAGACTATAATTCAACCCTGAAAGTGAAAATTACCGGATTACTTTCTTCAACTGCATTTGTATGGTATCCTTATACAGTACCATATTCCATTGCATCGTACTGCCGTTGAATTTGTTAATCTGCACCGGAATAGTATCCGGTTGGGCAGGATTGCGTTCGTAAGCGATAACCTGTAAGCTGTTTTTGGTATCGTCATACTGATAGCGCATTAATACCGAAGTACTGTCTACATACACATGCGGATTCGGGCTGTAGTATATTTTACCGCGTTCCTCAATGTAAACCACTTTCCAGGCGGAAGTGTCTTTCTCCCATGCATTTTCAGCAATCTTCTTTCCGTTGCGCATCATGCTATCCACTTTCCACTTTCCAAAATATTTATCGGAAAGATGAACATCATAGCGGTAATACATGATAAATACCAAAGGAATCACTATACACAGCACCCGTACGACAGCCCGAAGTGCTTTATTTCCTATAGCCGGCGATGGGTTTTTATATTTCGTAAACAAGGCTATTATGGCATCTTTTCGCTCCAATAGCAAATAGCATAAGCCTAAAGTCATTAGCATTGAAGTAAAAGTCGTAATCGGTCCGATTCCATAAAAGATGTTGATCAATACAATATTAAAAAGTACCGGCAGCAGTGTTGCCACACCTAATAATACCGTACGTCTGAACAATAAAAAAATACTTCCTGCAATCTGAAAAACACCAACAATTGCGGCAAGACCATAGGTGGATCCGTAATACTTCCAGGTCAGTTCCGTTCCGGTCAAGGTATTAACCAGGGCGTCTTCCAGATGATTTGCAAATGCAAAATTGACCTCAAACAATTTTTCAAATCCAAATATCATGATATGGAATGCCAGCCAATAACGCAATAACGCTGTCAGCCAGATACGGTATTTCTGAGAATTAATTTTCCCTTTTTTAGCTTTATAATGCCAGTAAATTGAAAAACCAACCGAAAACAGAATCGCAATGAGTAACATCGATAATCCAACAGGAATGATCCGTGCTGCCCATTTTGCAGGCAAAAGGGGAGCGATTGTATAAATAACAGAATTGACAGCTCCTACAATGGCTAAAAGGCATAAAAAGAATTTTAAAAACCAATTGGAGTGTTCTTGTGTTTCTGTTGAAATCATCCTATTTTTTTTGTTAATATCCGATACTATAACGGGTTAATTGTATAATTATTTCATCTTTTTTAAATATTTGTCTCCGCAATAGTAAAACCGGAGCGCTATTTCCAGACAGCAGGATGCCGGATAAAATTTAGTTCCGGGAATACCTTCTATAATCTGGATCTATTTGTTTAGTTTTGTATGTATAAGTACATTTTCAGGCAGTATTAAAATTTAAACGTTATGGCAAAAAACAAAACAACCTATACAGCGGTTAATGTGGTTGATTTTATCAACGCTTATGTCGATAATGAACAAAAGAAAGCCGACAGCTTCCGCTTAATTGAATTAATGTCGGAATGGTCGGGATTTGAACCCAAAATGTGGGGTCCAACGATCATTGGATTCGGTAATTACCATTATAAATATGCCAGCGGACACGAAGGCGATGCACCGCTTATTGGCTTTTCACCACGAAAGGCAGCCTTTTCGTTATATGTGTTTTCGCCAACGGAGGAAAACAAGCATCTATTGGACAATCTTGGCAAATATAAAATCTCAAAAGCCTGTATCTATATCAAAAAGCTATCCGATATTAATATTCCCGCTTTAAAAGAAATATGCGAGGATAGTTTTAAATACCTTAATGAACATCATGAATGTGCGTGCAGGGAGAAGTAGACGTGTTTAATACCGGGCTCTTAAAGCTTTGATCTGCTCTTTACTCATTTAAAACAACATAATCACGAAGGGCAGGGCAGGGGGCTATCCTTTAAACATTACAGGATTTAATACTTTAATGGGATCATTCTAAAATCCGGCCTCCGTTAGAAACCGGTTCGAATCAGATAGAGCAGTTCTTAGTATAGCCCTCCAATAATTACGTCCTTTACTGGCCTTCATATTTATTGCCTCCTGTTGTAAATTTTCCTGAATTTGCACACGTGTCAATCTTCCTAAAGATGGGGTTATGGCATTTAGCACATCAATTATTTCACTATTACTCCTTTGCTTGTACCTGTCCAATAAAAGAAGCGTTTCAAAATGATTGACAATTACCGAGCGAATATTTACGGGTATTTGGGCGCTATCAATTGAAAAAACAGCTTGCGGCACATTAGCGCTATAAACGATATCACACCTCAAATAGTCAACATCGGGTAAAATGTCATAGTAGTAGTTTATGATTTTCCGGTTACCTGCAAACAGCCATTCTTCCCCTTTTTTGGTATTGCACTTAGCACAACAAGGAATCAGATTAATAGAAAGTGCCGAAAATTCCGGAAAATCACTCTTGGGCAAATAATGGTCAAATGTTTCAGGTTCCCCAATATTACAATATTGGCATTCTGCCCGCAGTAGCCTATTTTGCCGGTCTTTGATTCGTGCTTTTAAAGCTGATAAATTATTGGACTTTCCATAACATCCCTGAAGATAATTACTATGAGGCGCTGTAAATGGAGATGCCGGTATGGTCTCTAAATTATTCGGAGTCGTACGATCAGTATAATCCGTAATTCGAACCAGTATATTGGGGCGTATTGCCTGAAGCGGTATCCGTTGGATTTCTCTTTTATTATTTACAATATTGTCCCAATACTCAATCTTCCTGGTTAACGGAATTAAATTTTTCATAATTAATAAAGGGATTGTAAATAGATTTTAGCACTTAAACTAAGCGGTAAACTTTCTTTTTCGAACATTTCAATAATTTTACTGTAGCTGTTACTTTTTGAAAGCTTGGTTAAGAACTCCCGGTAATATTCATCATGACTATTTGTATGAAATATTCTTTCGGTAATCGTGTTGAGATTTTCACCAAATGTTTCAATATCCAATCCCCGTATGCTGGGAATGTTTTCCAACCGTTCAATAACTATTATATCTTTTGCCGGTACTTCCTGTATGATTTGAGGGGAGTGAGTGGATATAATGGCATAGGAATTGTATTCTTTAAGTATGCGATTAATAACATTTACAAAAAGAGAAATACTATTAGGATGCAAATGTGTTTCCGGTTCATCAAATAACAGTAATGATTCTGTTGTAATATAGGCCAGGACTTCTGCAAGCATCAGTATCATAACTATCTGACCTGAGCTATACTTAGAATATCCACCTTCACTATAAAGAGTGAACTCGTTTTTATTTAATTCGATAAAATCTTTATCCAGGATATCCAAAGCAATATCATCCGATAATACAATTGCTATGTATTTACCAAACAAATGCATTCTTTCTGATTTTTCAAGAATTCCCAATGCTTTTTTTAGTCGGGCATTTACCTGATTGTCTGTAAGAAAGCCTCTGCCACTTTGAAAACCGCAATAATAATAACTGTAGGTTTTTGTTTGTTTTGGTCGGGGAAACCTGTCGAACAGGCTATAGGAAATGGCGATTACACGGCTAAACGGCGGCAGATATTGGGTAGAGAAATTTCCTTGTTTTTCATACCCGCTTAAGGTTGAGGCCAGTTTTGCAATATATTGTGTTTTGCCGGTTCCGTTCTTACCAATTAAGACTTTGATTCTAAAAGGAAGATCTTCTTTTTCAGAATAATCAAATTTTATAGCGTGTTTTTCTATTGCCCCGCTAATCTGTGTTGAAAAAGTAAAGCAAAGGGTATTATCCGTTTCCAACCCATTATAAATCTTATATCCTTCATGAAGTGCTTTTTGGGCTTCACTGCTTCTGATTAAAGATGTCTTGAATCCCTTTTCATGCTCAAATGATTCCACCAGACCTTTATTAATGGCTAAATCATTAATGGCGTCCAGATAGTAGTTAGCAACTTCTTTATTTAAGTTTTCCCGAAGATTTAAATAATAGTGGTTTGATTGCCCAAGTGAGCAAATATTACGATCATCAAGCGACGTAAAGGTATTGGGTAACTCACCATTATCTTTTTCCTTATTTAAAAATTTTGTGGTGCCAATATAGGTACGTTCTTTGAGAGAATCATAATAATACACTTCATATTGTGTTTGATATCCGAAGTCATTCCATTTGTCTTTTGTTAAAATGAAACAAGGGTATAAATAATCCTCTTTTTCAGATTCTCCACTCAAGTAAAACAGAAATTCACCTGACTTAACAGAAAGTTTATCATTTTTGAAGATCTCTTTGATGGTTCCAATATTATTGATTCTTGAAATAGTAGAACGATAGGCACCTTTATTTTTAATGATAAACGGTTCGATACTTTGATCCCATCTGACTTTTAAAGTTCGTCCGTTTTTTAAATTTTCAAGAACAGTTCCTATGGCATGAATTTCAAGGATTGAAATCATCTCACCGTTTTCTTTTTTTGTATATGTAGTTTTTGCGGCTATCCTTGAACCGACAGCAACCATATTTACTCTCTCTAAATATTTATCTTCAAAACCATTTTCCCAGATGCCCTCTTCGATAAAACGGGGTAATTGATTTTTAATTTCAGCTTCTTTCCATGTAAAACCGACACCGTAATATTGTACTTTATCCATTTATATTGGGTAAAAAAGTTCTGCGGATTGTTTTTGTTTGGGAAGAGCGACTTTTTTCTGATTACAATCATCGCCCAACCTGTAGCTCAGGGCTTCCTGCCAGATGTCGGGCATTCCATAAAAACAATTGATATTTAGATCTTTGGATATTTTATTATGTAGCATATCAGTATATATCATAAATTTCAAATATAATATTTTCAGTCAAATCCGTAACTATTATTTTTAAAATCACCTGTTTTATGACACAAAACATCATTAAAAAATTTAGCAATACAGGTGATTTGTCTTATATCTGAACCCAAAAACTTCCACAAACAGGCAAACTTACTGCCTAACATTCTTTGAGAGGAGAAAGCCTGACCAACCAATAAACAGCCGAAAAAAGGGCAGGGGACACGCCATAATAATCATCTTTAATTCTTTTAACGTACATAGATTATCAAATAAACCCTACCTTTGATAATATCAAATGATACTATCAAGCATGAAACCACTCTATACAATTACGGATAAAGTTTTAGTATTAGTAGCTTCCATTTCAGAAAAAATAGGAGAAATTAACGCCTTTCATCTCTATAAACCGGCAACAGAATTAAGAAAGAAAAACCGAATTAAAACCATTCAGTCTTCATTAGAAATCGAGGGTAATACTCTGACCGAAGAACAAATTACGGCCTTATTAGAAAACAAAAGGGTCATTGCACCACAAAAAGATATTTTAGAGGTTCAGAATGCTATAAAAGTATATGAACAACTCCGCCAATTCAATCCCTATCAGTTAAAAGACTTAGTAAAAGCACACTCAGTTCTAATGAACGGATTAATTGACAATCCAGGTAAATTAAGAACGACCAATGTTGGAATCGTAAAAGGCTCAAAAGTAGAACATATCGCTCCAAACGGAACAATGGTAAATGGATTAATAAAAGACCTTTTTCACTATCTAAAAAACGGCAACGACTTAATCCTGATTAAAAGCTGTGTTTTCCACTACGAATTCGAGTTCATGCATCCATTCACAGACGGAAACGGAAGAATGGGCAGACTCTGGCAAACCCTAATTCTAATGCAGCAATATCCCGTTTTTGAATACCTACCTGTCGAATCACTCATTAAGCAAAAACAAAACGAATATTACAATAAGTTATCCGAATCCGACAAAAAAGGAAATTCAACACCTTTTATCGAATTCATGCTCGGCATTATTTCAGAATCATTAGATGGGCTTTTGCAATCCCAATCCAACCCTTCACACAGAAGACAGAATCCGCCTGTTCAAAGACAAAATCGGCAAAAACAAATTCAGCCGAAAAGACTATATGCAAAGCTTTAAAAACATATCTGCACCAACAGCAAGCCGGGATTTAAAATGGGCAACCGAGCAAGACCTTTTATATAAATTTGGAACATTAAGATTAACCGAATATCAGTTTAAATAAGAAATAAACCGATTCCTAACCAACCAATAAGCAACCGAAAAAGGGCAGGGGACACGCCATAATAATAACTAATGTTCCTAAAAATGTGCCGAATATCCCCCACAAAATAATATAGAAACAGCCTATAGTGTGAGTAGCAAGCCGAGTGGCGGAAGCCACAAAGAGTACCAACTTTAAAAAATCCTTTGGTCGGGCTTTAGCTTCTATCTCTCACGCAAATTCTGCATAAAATAGAGTAGGGAACACAACCGAATGAGAAAGAATGAGTTTTACAAATAATAATATTGAGTAAAAATATAGATGTAATTGGTAGAATCACAGTTTATGGACGCATTCCTAGCTCAATCAAAATTTCGGTTAGTAATTTTGTTATATGCTCGGCTGTTTGTGGATTATTTGAAAAAATTCGATAGTCATCTCTATATCTAATTATTTCATAATCAACTAAACCATCTTGTTGTATTCTATCTGAAAGTTCTAAATCAGCATATCCAAGAACCATTTCAGCAATAAAATCCATTAAAACACTTCCTTGAGGAATTCCATTTGTCTGTCCATATGCCATATCCTGTAAGTGCTTATCAATAGAGTTTCCAACTAAAGTAAGGTCTCGCCTATGTACTTTTGCAGTTGCTTTTGTATGAATTGCCCAAGGAACAGAATGGGTGTAGATTGAACCATAGCAATCTGAAATATCAGTATGCAAAACATAGTCATATTTTAATGCTAACTCTAATGATTGTTGTTCAATCGTTTGCCACCATTGACTAACTGAAGTTGCTCGGTCAGATTGTTCATTATCTGAACGTAAAGGAATACTATAACATCTGATGTTCGTATTGGCTTGAAATTGAGCAAATCTAGCAACAATTAAATTCCAATTTGTTTGCTCAGTTATCGTATTAACAAGTGATATATATAGTGCAGGATGAATTAATTGGAATGGTCTCCATGCAAATTTACCATCTTTATTATTAAGAAATTTATAATTGACATCTTCAAATTCAGCAGGAAAATGTTTTTTGGTATGTCCTCCTTGATTTGTATAAGTAGAGTAGAATGTTGAAAGGTCTTGATTGTTTATATGAGCTGAAACTGCTTGCAATAAGTTTTCAAAAGCAAAATATGATGGTAAATCAAAATTGAAATAACTTTCTTCCTTAAGGAAATATTGTCTTGCTTCTGTATGATTAAGGTCTAAAATTTTTGTCATTGTATTATTGCTTAATATTTGTCATTGTGAATAGCAAAAATTATAATTTATTTCTTCAAATTTAATGTCTCTAATTTCTCTTGTTGAATTGCAATTTCAAGTAGCATATTAACTTTTGCAATTGGCATTACCCATATTGATTTTGAATTTTGATTTACCGAACAAAGAACTCCAACACAATGACCATCTTCACTGATTACAGGCGAGCCGCTTAATCCTTCCCATTCTTCTGAATCAATAATAGTCTTTGGAGTATTAAATAAAAAGTAATCTCCATTTTTGGACTTAAATCTTAATTTCTCTTTTAGTGTTTTTTCTCTTAAAACTTGAATTCCTTCTATTCTTGTTTTGATTTGCCCAAATATTAAATAATCCTTATCTATTTGTGGCTCGCTAAAACAGTCAACAGAGATTGATAGTTTATTATGCTTATTGAATGTAGAATCATCACAAAGGAATGGATATTGTAAATTAATATTTTTCAATTTGCAAAGTGTAATATCAATAAGCTCATTAGCCGAATCAGGTTTGTCAAGATTAAATTGTTCCATATAATGAAAGTCACCTAAAGGTGTCAATATTGTTGAAAGGTAATTATCTGGAGGAGTATAATTGTTGAATATTGAAACTACATATTCTATTCCTGTTCTTTTGTTTTTTTTATAATCTTCAAGATGTAAGGTATGGTCAGCTGTAACAAAAAACAATTCATTTTTATATTTTACTATAAATCCTGAACCAAAGGCTAGAGGGTTTTCACATTGCTTATCAGTAGATAATGTGGTTTGGGTTTGATATGAAGTTTTTACTAAAAATTCTTGTAATGAAATTTGATTGTCTTCTGTTTTCATATTTTATTCTTCTATTACAGTTCCATCTGCAAAAACCCAAAAATGTTTAATGCCTAAGTGTTTTAAAAAGGGTATTAAGTGCCCAATGTTTTTTCTTATATCCACATCATCAGGGTGAGCAATTGCAATATTAATTTTTGGATTAAGATGTTTTTCTTCAAGTACCTTAACTAATGCCTTTCCTAAATGAGTTTTTATTTGTCCGCTATCAAAAAACTCTCTCTTTTTTATTGGTGATTTATCGTTTGCTTTAGCACCTTTTACCTCAATAGCAAGTTTCATACTTAATTTGGAAGCTACAATGACAATTCCTTGCTTTCTTCCCAAACAATAACTTTCAATTATCCAATCATTTTGTTTTAGATATTCGCATAAAATAATTACTGTTTCATCTTCAGTTAATTTACCCATGATTATCGATTACTTGCAAACATTAAATACCAAGATCTTTATTCTTTTATTCTTTTCTTATTTCCATTACTCCTTTAGGTTGGTAATGAACACAATAAACATCAAGGCCAAATCTTATCACAAGAGCAATTGCAGAAACAATTAAACCTTTTATGCATATACTCATTTGAGCCAAAGAACCAACAACGGCTGTTATTAAATATTTTTTATCTAAAACTGCTCCCATTCCGTTTGTAAACCAAGCTTTATAAACCTCGCTTTTAGGATCACAAATTGAATTGTAAATTACCCTTTTAAATGATGAAAAAACAGTTTTTCCAGCTTCTTTATCTTTAATTGTTTTTGCTGATGATGGTAATAGTTTTCGTTCAGTATATGATAACTGTTTCTTTGAGAAACTATCAATTTCAAATATTAAATGTTTAGTGTATTGTGGAGTTTGTTTTCCAAGACTTTCAAATATTTCGTCCTCTGTTTTGGTTTGGATTAAAACAACTGCTTCTCTTTCTAATTCATCTATATCAAAATTGGGATTTCCTGTTTTATCTTTTAATGAGTATAAAGCGACTTCTTCATCAAATCGTTCAATTATATTTTTCTTGAACAAATGTCGGGTACGATCTGACTTGATAACCTTGTCATTTTTAAGAACCTCTTGAATTAATGGTTTTGCTTCTTCGTATTTTTCAGTTCTTAAATAACAGATTGCAAGTAATGCTGATGCTTCGAGATAAATTCTAGTGTTTTTATTTACAATTTTTCTATTCCCTATAAAACCTCTTTCAGCAAAATTATAGTCGCCAGTTTCTAATGCTAATTCATATAGCCAATTTTTATATTGTGCTAGTCTTGTTTTATTATTAGTTATTTCAAGTACATCTTGAATATCACGCATAATAAATTTTGCTGCATCAAGATTTTGTTCTGAAATGGCTCTTTTTAATTGAGGTTCAAGCCTTTGTAGGCGATTTTTTTGCTGGTCAGTTAGCTTTAAACTCATTGTTTACAAGTTTTACTATATTTACTTCCCCTCAATCAACTTCTCCAACCTCACCATCATGATGCCAAGCATTTCACGGAAACGCTTTATGTTTCGACCTTGGTGTATTTTCTTGTTTGACATATCGGTATGTATCATAAATCCCAAATATAATATTTTTAGTAATATACGTAAATATTATTTTTAAAATTAGATTTTAGTAGTGCAAAATATCATTAAACAAACAAAAAACATTTCGATTTGTATTATTAAAACTGCTGTAAGCAAAGATAAGCCACCAGGAGTGTACATAATTACGGTTTACCATAATACATAAAATAAAAAAATAACCACAGCATTAACAATCCTAAAGTCACATAAATACTTAAATAACTGCATCAACGCAATTTAACTTTAAAGAGAAAAGAGAAGAACCTACTATATTATGTCAAATAGAATAAAAACTATTCCAAATAGCAAAGGAGTATTGACCTAGCTTATTTTAGACTGATTTTTTCTTTGATTTGGAACCAACGTAAAAGAACCGATTAATCAGACCATAAACAAGATATATTTTTACATCAGCAAACCCCACAAAAAATAAAATTTAGTTTTCCTGAGCCTTATAAAAAATAGCAAAGGGCAACAGGCAACAGGCAAATTGAAACAATTAATTTTACTGAGCATCAAATAGAAGCGCTGTATAATAGACCAACTAATCACAGCACAAAATATTCAGAATACCGGACCATTCCCCTAAAATTACTATTTTATATTTTGACCTATAATATACATTATGTAAAATACAAAATAAGAATATACGCTACCGTTAATAATGCTTTGCTCAAATCCTGTAGCTTATAAGTTTTTAGCCTATAACCTTATCTGGTTCCCTATAGCTCACTTCCCAAAGTCCCTTTGGAATAATTATCAAAGAAATCCTTCCGGAATATTTCCCCAAGCGGAATTTCAAACTCACCAATATAAATGGTATGATTATCAAAAGAATCAATATGATCCATATTTACAATATACGATTTACTAACGCGGATCATTTTTTTGGTGGCAATCTTCAGATGCACCGTTTTTAAATTCATCGCCGTAATCAGCTTTTGTTTATTTGTATGGATAAAAATATAATCCTTAAGTCCTTCAATAAACCGTATTTCCTGGAAAGGAACCTTATAATAACGCCGGTCCGATTTAATCAGCAAAAAATCGGTTGTATTGCCCGCAATGGTATTTTTTACAGTTTCTGCCGACAGTAGTTTTTTGTATGCAACCGCTTTATTCACCGCTTTTTCCAACCGTTCTTTTTCCAAAGGTTTCAGCAAATAATCAATCGCATCCAGTTCATAGCTTTTTAAGGCATATTGCGGATAGGCCGTTGTAAATATTATTAAGGTTTCTTTGGGTAACTGTGCGGCAAATTCCAATCCGGTTACCTGTGGCAGGTGTATGTCCAGAAATATCAGGTCAACCGGGTTGTGCTTCATAAAATCCAATGCCGTTAACGCATTCGAAAACGATCCGATAACCTGAATGGAACCAATATCGCTAACTATGGACAGCACACCTTCTCTTGCCAGCGGTTCATCATCTACTATAATGCAATTCATATTGGAATCGTTAAATTTAAAATATATTCCTCTGCTGTTACCGCAATATCCAGACTGTAGTTATTCCGGTACAGTAATTCCAGTCGCCGTTGTATATTCGCAAACCCCAATCCGCTGCTCTTTGGCTCCGGTATATAAGGGCTGTTCTTCTTCGAATTGACACACTTGAAGTGTATTTTTTTATTTTCGGCGGTTATACTGATATTAATATAGGAATCCCCGCCGGTAATATCAATACTGTGTTTAACCGCATTTTCAACAAAGGTTGTAAACAAATTCGGAGGCAGGTAAATATGCTGCATATCCTGTTCCGCTACAGCAATATTAAATTGAAAATTATCCCTTCTTATTTTTTCAAGATTCAGAAAATTGGACAAAAAACGGACTTCTGAAGCTAACGAAGTCTGTTCCTCATTGTTTTCATAAAGCTGGTAGCGTAAAAATTCCGATAGCTTAAAAATAACCACCGAAGCCTTTTCCGGATCATTTTTAATCAGCACATTCACATTATTAAGCATGTTGAATAAAAAATGAGGATTTATCTGGTTCTTTAACTCATTCAGTTCCATATTTAAGGTGATATTCCGGAGGTCAGCCATTCTCTCGGTGTCCAGAATCCAGCGTTGGAGCAGCTTGATCGTGGTCGATATTAAAATTACCGAACAAACGATAAAAGTCCATCTAAAGGTTTCCGCATTAATCAGCAACATCTTATAATCACCCGCCACATGATACCTGTTTAGAAAGACATTTAAGATATAGCCCATCAGTCGCAATCCCAATATCACCATGATCAGGAGCAGTATTATATAAGCCAGATAATTCGCCCGGAAGAAAAACCGCGGGAGCAACAGGTACATATTGATATAAAACATTCCGATTAGAACCGCATAAATAAAAACCATGCCGGTGTACCGGTATTCATCAAGCCGGTCGTTGGTATAAAAAAAGACCAGGAAGAACCCTGCCAGGAATATAAAATGCCTTAAAAGCCGGTAACGGTCATCAACCAGCAAATTGATGAGCTGCCTGTTTTTAAAATTACCCGAAATACTGTTGATCATACTCGCTTACCATAATTTACTGCCACAAAAATAGCCCTTATCTGTGTTGACAGCCGTTAAATTATACAAAACATCCTTTTTATTATACTAAATCGAGATTTGGTATAATAAGTAACGGTGTTCGTATAAAAACCCGGATTGCCATAGTCCTTAGAATTTTCTTTGCGGAAAGTTTTTGAGATCATCCGGTTTCAAAGCATTATTAATCTAACGTAAACAATGGGAATCCTAAAGAAAAGAGTGCTGGTTATTACCGTTTTAATGCTGTCAAAAGTAAGTTATTCGCAAACAAAGGACAGTATTCCGAAAAAAGTTGTGGCCTATGTGGCCGATAAGTTTCCGGCAACCCGTGCTTTCAATATAGAATACAGCCAGCTTACCCCCTATGATTATACCTCAAACCTGTCCGGTACAGCATTGCCCGAAGCAACGGTAAAAAACCTGAACCAGACCAAAATAGATGGTAACATCAATTTTATTACGAAAAACAGATGGATCCTGGGTGCCGCATTCAATTACAGGTATAGCGCCGCTTCCACAGAAACCGACACTCCTTCCAGTTTGGTGAGCAGTCAGCATGACTTCCATTACCATTCTACCACTCTTAACTTTACGCATATTTCAAGACTTTGGAACAAAACAGTCATTTATTCAAGCGGACTAACCGTGGACGGAAGCGACAAACATTTTGAAAGAGTTAAAGGAATGCTCACCGGAATCGTGATCCTCAAAGCAAATGCGCAGACAAAAATAAGTGCGGGCTTATCGCTGATGATCGATCCCAATTCGCAATTTCCGGTTATACCGTCTTTCTCGTACGAGCATAAATTTTCAAACGGTTGGATGGCAGACGTTTTCCTGCCGCAGAAAGTCTATTTAAGAAAACTCCTTTTTAACGATGGAAGACTTTCTTTCGGAAGTGAATTGGCCGTAACCTCTTTTTACCTGTACAACTTTAACAACAGTCCCCAAAAACATGTCTTTCAACAGCTTGAAATCAATTCCGGTGCGATGTACGAACACTATTTCGGCAGCACATTTGTCGGCACACTGAAAACCGGCTTAAAAACCATTCCAACCAGCAGGATATTCGAAAAGAACGAATCTCCGAACGATTATATTTTTAAAGCAAATCCACAATCCTCTTTTTATGTCAGTATCGGACTGTCCTTTAATCCGTTTCATAAAATAAAAAAAGGAAGAAATTAACAGCATACCTATTTTAAGCAAAATGATTAAGGTTTTTAAAACTACAGTACACCATCAAAACGATGCCAAAGCAATAGTCGCTTCCCTTTTAACCAGATATCCGGGCTACCGGATCAATTTTGATCTGCAGGACTGCGATCGTATTCTAAGAATTGAAGGCAGCCCGTTTGCCGCAACGGAAATAACCGTTTTTTTGAAGTGTCTGGGATATTTGTGCGTTGAACTGCATTAAATCTGTATGGATTTCGTTTGCAGTCTGGTTTTGTTATTCCAGTAAAAAACAGCCAGGATTACAATACCCAATACCCCTTCAAAGGCCAGTGTTCTTTCCAGACCGATTTTTTCGGCCATAAACCCGATCAGCAAACTTCCGATGGGCAATATTCCCTGGAATGCCATGATATAATAACTGATCGCCCTGCCCCGCATTTCCGGTAAAGCGTGCGTCTGAATATAGGTATTGATCGAAGAAGTCTGGATCATCAGTCCCAAAGCCGCCATGATCGTAAAAAAGATGGCTACCGATAATTTAGATGAAAATGCCAGCGACAACAGCCCGATCGAAAGGATCATCGTAGCCACCAGTATCGTATTGGCCAGCGCCTTACCCGGTTTTATAGTCGTCATATATAAAGCGCCGGCCAGCGCTCCTATCCCACCCGCACTCTCAAACCAGCTGAACGTTACCGCATTGCCATGAAAAAGATCCCTGGCGATAACCGGCAATAAGGTTGTAAACGGTATTAAAAGCAAACTGGAACTGGTTAGCAGCAATATTAAGGACAACAGATCCGGTGATGTTTTCAGGTAAGTATAGCCGTCTTTCAGTTCGGTCCAGGTATCGGCTTTTCGTTTGGGCAGCGGTCTTTTATCCAGCTGCATCGCCATTAAACAGCCCAAAACAACAATAAAACTTATAAAATTGATAAAAAAACAGGCAAATTCACCAATAGTACTCAGGATAAAACCGGCAAAGGCAGGTCCCAGTAACCGGGCGATATTAAAGGCCGATGAATTCAAGGCTATGGCATTGGGCAAATCGTCTTTATCCGGAACAATCTCCGCCATCATTGCCTGACGCGCCGTAGTGTCAAATGAGGTAATGATTCCCTGGGCAAGGCTCAGTACACAAATGATAACAATATTATAAAACTGAAACCAAACCAGTATTGCCAGTACCAAAGCCTGCAGCATTAACAGGAACTGGGTCACCTTCACAATACTGTAACGGTTATGTCTGTCAGCAAAACTTCCGGCATAAGGCGAAAGGAATAAAGACGGTATCAGGCTCAAAAAGGTTACAAAACCCAGTAAAGTAGCCGAATCCGTTAACCGGTAAACCAGCCAGCTGATCGCTACACGCTGCATCCATGTCCCGATAAGGGAAATGATCTGACCGCTGATATGTAATCTGAAATTACGAAATCGAAAAGCTCTTAAATAGGTCATCTTCTTCCGGCATTATTTGTTGTATTCAGATAGTCTTTTAAGTAACACTAAGGATTCTGCTATCGTGGCTCTTTCCGCTTCATCAAAAAGGGAGTCAATAGCTTCTACAAGCCATTGATTGCGCTGTTCCCATATTTCATCCAGGATTTTATTTCCCTTTGGAGTCAGCGAAAGGGCTGTTTTTCGTTTATCGTCTTTATCAATTGTTTTTACAAGACAGCCATCGGCGTGCAGCCTTTGGATAACCTGCGAAATGGCCTGCGCAGAAACGCGTTCCAATTGGGCTAATTCAGAGGGCAATAAAGAACCGTGTTCATGCAGTAGCCCCATCGTTAAAAGATCTACGTGGGAATAAGCTGTATTCGAGCTTTGTTGTCGGAGATTGCGAACCAGGCGGGTTGAAACGGTTCTCAGATCGGAAGCCATTTCAATAAGGGGTGTTTCCATAAGTAGTAAAGAAAATTTATCAATTTACTTTGTAAAGTTACTTTACTATTTTTATACGGGCAACTTTATGGCTATACTTTAACTTTTCTGCAACACTTCAACTTTCAATAATAAAAGTGCTCTTTAACCCAACAAACAGCATTTTAATCGTAAATACCCCTTTAAAATCAAACATTTCACAATTATTCTGTCAAAAAATTGTATTTTTACCTATCCAACTAAATTAATCTCTAAAACTCTAAATGAATGAAAAAACAGCTACTCTTTGTTGCGATTGCATTTTGTGCGTTCGCTTCATCTTATGGGCAAAGTTCATTATGGACTAAAGTTAGTCAGGAAAAAATCAGGATGTACGAGAAAATGGAACGCAGTTCTCAGCCTCAGAAATTCGAATTGTTTTCCCTTGATCTGGCCGCTTTAAAATCAAAACTGCAAACGGCTCCCTCCAGACAAAATTTTAATGGATTATCCAATGTTATTGTTGCCTTCCCGAATCCGGATGGAAAACTCGAAAACTATCGCGTTTACGAATCACCGGTAATGGATCCTGCATTGGCTGCCAAATATCCGGACATTAAATCCTATATCGGTAAAGGAATTGACGATCCTACCGCTACGATTAATTTCAGTGTTACGATTTTTGGTCTGCATACCATGACGTTGTCCGGAAAAACAGGAACCTCATATATTGATACCTATACCAAAGACCTGAATAATTACATTGTTTATCCGAGAGAAGGACTGGTAACCAACCGTTCTTTCAGCTGTATGGTTCAGGACGATCACGAACAGGTTTCCGGTAAAATACTACAGGATGCTTCCCTTGCCCTTGCCAGCGACGGAAACTACCGTGTGTATCGTCTGGCTATGGCGTGTACCATTGAATATGCGGCCTATCATGTGAATGCAGCAGGCGTTAGCAGCGGCACACTGGCTCAGAAAAAAGCAGCCGTTTTGGCCGCAATGAACGTTACGATGACCCGTGTAAACGGTTTGTATGAAAGAGATATGTCGCTGCACATGAACCTGGTTGCGAATAACGACCTTATTATTTTTATTGACAGTGACAATTTTTCCAATGACAATGCCAATACTTTAATCAATGAGAGCCAGACAGTTATTGATGCCAATATCGGACTGGCCAACTACGATATCGGGCATACGGTAAGTACCGGTGGCGGTGGTCTGGCGCAGTTAAATTCGCCATGTACAACCAGCAAAGCCAGAGGAATTACCGGTTCACCGGCTCCTGTTGGCGATCCGTACGATATTGACTATGTAGCACACGAAATGGGACACCAGTTCGGGGCAACCCACACTTTTAACAACTCTTGCGGCGGAAACAGATCGGCCGGAACAGCTGTTGAGCCGGGCAGCGGAAATACTATTATGGGATATGCCGGAATCTGTCCGCCGGATGTTCAGAGCAATTCTGATGCACACTTTCACGCCGTGAGTCTTGCGCAAATGCAGACTTTTGTTAACGGAACAGGAAGCTGTGCGGTAACAACCAGCAACGGAAATGCTGCTCCGGTAGTAAATGCCGGTGCCGATTTTACGATTCCATACGGAACGGCGTTTATACTTAAAGGAAGTGCAACCGATACTGCCGGTGAAGCTTTAACCTACTGCTGGGAACAAACCGACACGCAAATATCGACACAGCCGCCGGTAGCAACCGCAACATCAGGACCAAACTTCAGATCCTTACCGCCTGCTACTTCTCCCAACCGTTATATGCCAAACTTCCAGAGCGTTTTGGCCGGCAACCTGATCCCTACCTGGGAAGTGGTGCCAAGTGCTGCCAGAACAATGAATTTTGCCTTAACCGTTAGAGATAATAAAACACCAAACGGAGGACAAACCGGACGTGATAATACCGTGATCACTTTTGCAAACACCGGACCTTTCCGAATCACATCGCCAAATGTTGAAAATGTTTCCTGGACTCAGGGAACATCGCAAACCATTACCTGGGATGTTGCCGGAACAACCGCAAACGGAATCAATACTGCTAACGTGAACATCCTGTTATCAACCGATAACGGGGCTACTTTTACAACATTGGTGGCCAACACTCCAAATGACGGTTCGGAAGCAATTACCGTTCCCAATGTAGCCGCTCCATACTGTAGAATCATGGTAGAAGCTGTAGGAAATATATTTTATGCCGTGTCAAAAAGCGTTGCTATCGGCTATACAATTTCAAACACCTGCCAGACGTTCAGCAACAATACCGTTGTGAACATTCCGGACGGACCAAATCCTAATACTGCGACACCGGGACCAACATTAACGTCTACAATCAATGTTCCTGTTACACAAACCATTACCGATGTGAATGTAAACGTAAATGTGACCCACACCTGGATCAGGGATTTGGTTTCGAAAGTGAAACACCCGGACGGAACAGAAGTTATCTTAGGAAACAGAATCTGTAACGATCAGGATGGTTATAACATTACTTTCAACGACGGTTCTCCGAACATCGTTTGTACAGCACCAATCACCAGCGGTACCTATGCTCCTAATCAGCCTTTGGCAGCTTTAAACACTAAAGCAACCAACGGAAACTGGCAGTTATTGATTAACGACTATTTCCAGGGCGACACAGGAACGTTAAACTCCTGGTCGGTTGAAGTTTGTTTCCAGACAGCAACCTTAGGAACAGAAAGTTTCGGTTTACAGGATTTTGCGATCTATCCAAACCCGAATAACGGAAACTTCAATGTACAGTTCCGATCTGCTTCAAGCAATGAGGTCAGAGTAAACGTACACGATATCAGAGGAAGGGAAATTTTCAGTAAAGCCTATCAGAACACCGGCTTGTTCGATCAGCATTTACAGTTAAAAAACACCCAGTCCGGTATTTATTTAGTGACCGTTCAGGATGGCGACAGAAAAGAAGTCAGAAAGATTATCATCAACTAATAAAAAAGAAAAAGTCCCGGAAATCCGGGACTTTTTTATTTAATCTACTTTTACCTCAAAAAGCGCCAGCGAAATAGCCGAATAGTGTTTGGGCAAAGCAGCCGTTTCTGTAGGTGTTGTATTTCCTAAATAATGAAAACCACATTTGCAGTAATACTGGATTAATTCGTCATTATCGCCCCAGGTATCCATGCGCACATAGTCCATACCTAATGTTTTAGCGTGTTCTTTTGCCCAGGCTAAAATTTGCACCACAAAATTATTCCCTTTAAAATCCGGATGAGTCACAATCCGATGCAGGTAAACCGCCGGTATCGCATTTGCTTCGCCCCAGATAAAAGGATCTTCATAGGTTGTGGCAAAAACGCAGGCTGTTTTTCCGTCAATCAAAATCTTCCATTGCCTGTTTTCCCGGATCTCTGTCTGTACCATTTCCTTATCAAAATCCTGCCAGTGTTTGTTAAACTTCGTTTTCTGATAGGCTACAGCGGCAGCATAAAATTCAAAAATTGCTGTCAGATCGTTTAGGGTACTATTTTCTATGGTCATGTGCTTCTATATTATTTAAGGGAATTCATAATGGTAATTGCCTGCAGCATTTCGGGAAGCTTAAAGCGGAAAGCCGGTCCGGAAACACCTAAAACAGCCACTACTCTATTGTTACTGTAATACGGAATGGCGGCACAGTTCAAATCCGGTTCAAACTGTTCCAGGTCTAAAGCATAGCCGTTTTGCTGTATTTCGGCTATCTCTTTTTTCAGACTTTCGCGGTCTGCTTCTTCCATATTTTTCATTAACGTAGCCTGTAAATGTTCGGAATGCGCCATAAATACTTTCCCGATGGCTGTGCGCAGCATACCGTAATCTTTATTGAGCTCCAGCGATATTTTAACGGAACGGTCCGGTTCCGAAATAAGCTCATGCCGGAAATACGTGCCCATCTGTACAGACAAATAAGACGTTTCATTCGTCAGTGCGGTGATTTGTTCCAAAATGGGACGCAACTGGCTTTTTAACAGGGAAACCGAAGCCGAAGGCGGATAAATGCATTGCAGCTTGGTCGTCACCCGGTAACGGGGCGTTAATTCGTCCTGTTCCACATAGCCCAGATCTTTCAGGGTGTTCAGAAAATTATGAACCGTTGTATTCTGTAAGTTCAACGCATTGGCAATATCATTGAGGCGAACCAGGTTTCCGTTTTGCGTGATATACTCCAGTATATCAAAAGCTCTTTTTACCGATTGTATCATAAAATTCAATAATGATGAATAAAATAGTTTTTCAAAAGAAAATCCATTTATAATATTCAAAATTAGTAGAATTTTGCAAACTAAACAAGCGTTTTTATTATATGCAAAAAGGACTTATCGCTCTGGCAATCGGAGCTTTTACTATTGGAATGACCGAATTTGTAATGATGGGAATCCTTCCCGATCTGGCAAGTTCCCTGAAAGTGAGCATTCCCCAGGCCGGTCATTTCATATCGGCTTATGCACTCGGAGTAGTTGTGGGTGCCCCATTATTAACCATATTATTACAGAATAAACCACCCAAAACAGCTTTAATCGCATTAGCGGTCTGGATCACGGTTTTCAACAGTCTATCGGCTTTGGCAAACGATTATACCTCATTGCTGGTGTTGCGCTTTTTATCCGGTTTACCGCACGGAACCTTTTTTGGTATTGGTGCTGTTGTTGCCGGAAAACTGGCCAAAGAAGGAAAAACGGCACAGGCTATTGCCATTATGTTCTCCGGACTTACGATCGCCAATGTGATTGGTGTTCCGCTGGGAACCTATATCGGGCATTACATCAACTGGCGCATTACCTTCTGTATCGTAGGCGTTATCGGTTTACTGACCATATTGAGCGTTATGTACTGGATGCCTGAATTTGAAGCCACCGAAAAATCGAGCTTTAAAAAAGATCTGGCTATCTTTAAGCGACTGGATTTATGGCTGGTATTGTTAATTGCCATCATCGGTACAGGCGGATTTTTCAGCTGGTACAGTTATATCGCCCCTTTGTTTACGGAAGTTTCCAAATTCGATGCCGGAACGGTTACCTATTTAATGGTAATTGCCGGATTGGGCATGACCTTCGGTAATTTCCTGGGCGGAAAACTATCCGATACTTATTCTCCCCTTTTTGCCTCAATCGGGTTATTAGTAGGCATGTGCCTGGTTTTAATGTTACTGACCTTTGTAGCCGACAATAAGATAACGGTAACCATTATGACATTTGTTATTGGTGCGGTGGCTTTTGCGATCGTTGCCCCGGTTCAGATCATGATGATGCAGTCGGCAAAAGGAGCCGAAATATTAGGCTCTTCCATCAGTCCGGCTGCGATGAATGCCGGAAATGCCTTAGGAGCTTATCTGGCCGGAATACCGTTAACGATGGGCTATGATTATACATCACCGGACTGGGTTGGATTCGGATTGGCTTTTGTAGGTATTCTGATTGCAATAGCTTTATTTTACCATAGAAAACAAAAAGAAAATACGCTGATCGCGTGTAAAGCATAAATTATATATCAAATGGAACAATTAAAAGGAAAAACAGCTTTAATTACCGGAGCCGGAAAAGGTTTGGGTAAAGCCGTTGCGCTGGCATTAGCCGCAGAAGGTGTTCATCTTGCCTTACTATCAAGAACGGAAAAAGATCTGGTTGACGTTGCTGCTGCTGTAAAAAGCATCGACAGCAGCCTGAATGTGGCTTACGCAACTGCCGATATCTCCGATTTCAACTCGGTAACGGCCGCTATCACAAAACTAAAAGAACAGCTGGGTGTTATTGATATCCTGATCAACAATGCCGGTATCGGTAAATTTGCAAAATTCATGGATTTTGAAATCAGCGAGTGGGAAAACATTATCAAAGTAAACCTTTTAGGGGCTTATTATGTTATCCATGCCGTTTTACCGGAAATGCTGGAACGTCAGTCCGGCGATATTGTAAATGTTTCTTCAAGTGCCGGTGTAAGAGCTTCGGCTCTGACAAGTGCCTACAGTGCTTCAAAATTCGGTTTGATCGGTTTGTCGGAATCCTTAATGCAGGAAGTCCGTAAATCGAATATCCGGGTGTTTACGATGAATCCGAGTACGATTGCTACCGATTTATCCGTTAGCCTGAATTTAACCGATGGTAATCCGGAAAGTGTATTACAGCCGGAAGATTTTGCCGAATTATTAGTAGCACATCTGAAACTAAACCGCAGAGCATTTGTAAAAGATGTAGGCCTTTGGTCCACCAATCCATAAGCACCTACAATACGGTATCTTATAAAATCCTATAAATCAGATTATAGGATTTTTTTGTGTCAAATTGTGGCAATCGCTATTTTTGAAATTCATTATCGTTTACCTTTACAGGACTTTTCAAATAACAAAAATTCAAAAATGCATTTCCTATTATTTAGTGTACTCTGTAGCGTTTCTGTTGGCATTTTATTCAAAATAGCCAAACGGTATTCCGTTTCTTTTCAGCAGGTAATCAACTGGAATTATGTTATTGCCATTACGTTGTGTTACCTGTTTTACCAACCTGATATCAGCGCTGTAAATGCAAATGCGCCATGGCCGGTTTATACTATTCTCGCTATCCTGCTGCCTACCATATTTCTGGTTCTCGCAACCTCAGTGCGCCATATTGGTATTGTTAAAACCGATATTGCCCAGCGTTTTTCTCTTTTTATTCCGATCCTGATCGCCTATTTTGTTTTTAAGGAAGCCATAAGCCCGTTAAAATTCTGCGGACTGTTTATCGGTTTTACCGCCATATTCCTGACGTTATACAAAAAGGAAAGCCAGCAGGACAAGCAAAATAACTGGCTGTACCCGGCAATTGTTTTACTCGGATTTGGTACGATTGATGTTTTTTTCAAACAAATCGCTTCCTATAAAGAGATTCCGTATACAACTTCTTTATTTGTTGTTTTTTGCGGTGCTTTAGTCGTTTCTACGGCCATAACACTGTATAAAACAGTCATTAAAAAGGAACGGTTAAACCGTTTGAGCCTGCTGTTTGGCGTACTTTTAGGACTGCTTAACTTCGGGAATATCCTGTTTTATCTGAAAGCACACAAAGCCTTAGCCGATAACCCTTCAACCGTGTTTGCCACGATGAACTTTGGTGTGATCCTTTTGGGCAGCCTTGTCGGCATTATCGTCTTTAAGGAAAAAATCAGCCGCACCAATTATATCGGAATCATTTTGGCACTAATTGCCATTATTGTGATTACTTTTTCACAGTTGTATACTTTTTAAGTGAATTTTCTGTTTTGAAATTGTTTTAATTTTAGTATTTTTAGGAATTAAATCCCTGTTATGAAAAACCCAATTGCAGAGCGCATAGCCGATTTTTTAAAGCATTATCCTCCTTTTATCAGCCTTTCCTATCAGGAACTGGTGGATATTTCACAAACTATCAGTGTGATCTATTTAGAAAAGAATCAGGTATTGTTTAAAGTTGGCGACGCGACCCACCAAAATTTTTATGTGGTGGCAAACGGTGCGATTGGTCTTTCGGTAATTTCCGATGCCGAGGAATTCCTGATTGATAAATGTGATGAGGGCGATATTTTGGGACTGCGTCCGTTTTTTGCCAAAAACAATTACCTGATGACGGCAAAAGCCCGTGAAGAGAGTATTATTTATGCGATTCCGATTGCCGTATTTCAGCCGTATGTGGCTAAAAATGCCAACGTTTTAAGCTTCCTGCTGGAAAGTTTCGCTTCCAATACCCGGAATCCTTATGACAAAGACCACCGCGGGAAATTGATCTCGGAGAATATTATTTTTGACGAACAAAGTGCTGCGGATATCCAGTATTTCCAGCCGGTTAAATATACTAAGAACCCCATTACAGCCAGTTCCAGCGATATTATCAAACACATTGCACAAACAATGTCCAACAGCAGGATTGGCAGTGTTATTATTCACGATAACCAGTTACCCATCGGGATCATCACCGATAAGGACCTGCGCTCCAAAATTGCAACCGGGGCTTTCCCTATCGACACGGCAGCCGATAAGATCATGTCTTCTCCGGTAATTACCGTTCCGGAAAACATTTCAATTGCCGAAGCACAAATGATGATGCTCAAACACAATGTCGGGCATTTGTGTGTAACCAGGGACGGAACCGAGAAAAGTGCTGTTTCCGGAATTATAACGGAACACGATATCGTAGCGGCACAAGCCAGTAATCCGGGAATCCTTTTAAAATTAACCCGTCGTGCCACACGCTCCAAAGAGCTGAAAACGATACGAGAAAAACTGACCGACCTGATTCAGAATTCTATCGATAAAAATATCCCGATTTCGCACATCACCAATGTGGCGGCAGAAATCAATATTGCCATTACCAAAAGAGCCATCGATCTGGCTATTGAAAAAATGGAAACACCGCCTCCTACCCGATTTGCCTGGTTTAACTTGGGCAGCCAGGGCCGAAAAGAACAATTGCTGTTAACGGATATCGACAACATTCTGGTATTTGAAGATGTTGAGGCAGAACGTTATGACGACGTAAAACAGTACTTTATGCAGCTGGCAGACAAGGTAATCGAAACACTTGAAAAAGTGGGTTACACACCTTGTCCGCAGGAGTTAATGGCTAATAATGAACTATGGTGTAAATCATTGACAGACTGGATAAAACAATACAATACCTGGATTAACACTCCAGGTGAAAAAGGAATTAATCTGAGTACTATTTTCTTTGATTATGATCTGATTTACGGGGATATTTCTTTCGAAAATTCCCTGACAGAAAGCATTTTCAACAGTACCGATAACAACCAGCTGTTCTATGCTTTCTTAGGAACAAATGCCATAAAAAAACCGGCACCATTAGGCTTTTTCCGCCAGTTCCTGTTAGAGCAGGATGAAGAACACAAAGATGCTTTCGATATTAAGAACCGTGCCATCATGCCATTGGTTGATGCCGCCCGTGTGCTGTGCATCAGCAGAAACATCAAAGGCATTACCAATACCTACCAGCGTTTTAAAAAACTGGCCGATTTAGAGCCGCAAAATGCCGATTTGTATCTGGAATGTGCCGAAGCTTTTAACACCCTGATCTGGTTCAGAACCGAAGAAGGCCTGCAGAATAGTTCCAACGGCAGTTACATTAACCTGCAGGAACTATCGAAAGTAGATAAAGTGAAGCTGAAAAATTGTTTTCAGCCGATAAATGACATACAGGATTTAATTAAAAATCGTTTTCAACTGACCTATTTTACATAGATTATGGTATTAGATTGGCTTACAGGTAAAGATATTCCCCAATTCTGGAAACAATACGCAGCTCATTTTGACAAAGAAGAACAAAACGGGACAAAGCGCTATGTTGTTTTCGATACAGAAACCACCGGACTGGACTGGAAGGATGATGTAATCCTTTCCATTGGTGCTATTGCTGTAATTGATAACGAAATTAAAGTTGGTGATTTTTTTGAAGTTTACCTGAAACAAGAGGTTTTCAATCCCGAAAACGCCATTCTTACCGGTATTTTAAAAGAAGGCAAAGAAGAGAAAATCATTGAAGCGGAAGCTATTATCCGTTTTCTGGATTTTATTAAAGACGCTACTTTAATCGGCCACAACATTAACTTTGATGTGGAAATGATCAATCAGGCATTAAAGCGCCTGAATCTGGGAAAACTAAAAAATATGATACTGGATGTGGATGTCATGTATCAGAAATTTAAAAACCTGCCGGAAGACAAACACCAGAGCCTGGATGAATTGTGTGATATATTTAAAATCAAAAAGAGCGACCGTCATACTGCTTCGGGCGATGCCTATATTATTGCTTTACTGTTTTTAAAGCTAAAGAAAAAGCTGAAATTATAGCGCAGGATTTTATTTAAAAGATAAAACCTTGTTATATCAATCTTTCAAGTTTAAGATATATATCCATATGTTACCTGCCATTTTAATCAACTAATTGCTAAAAATAATGATTCAAACTGTTGTCGAAATACTTATAGATAATTCTGGAAGTATGGGTTATATGAAAGGTGCTGGCTTAGAACACAAGAACCGATACTTAATTGATGGTGTAACAAGGATGTCATTAGTTAAGAAAATCTTATTAGAACAAATTATACCAACTTTAAAATATGCTGATCAAATTATCATAAGGACTTTCCGGCACGAGACCCGAAAGATAAACAACCAAGTAGTAACTGAAGCAACAACTCCACTTATCTACAATGATATTTTTGATGAACAGAGAATAACAAAAAAAGTATCATCATTAGTGGATCCTCCCTCTGGAGGAACACCAATAACTGCCGCTATTGAAATCGCTATAAAAGACTTAAAAAAATATTCAGTAAATGATCGAAAAATCATTTTATTGACTGACGGTGAAGAAAATGGTGATGGCAATTATATTGAAGCCGCAAAAAAAGCTAAACTAATAAACGGAGTAGAATGCAAAATATTTATAATTGGTCTTGCTCATAACGAATCGTCGAAAATTAAAGCTAAAGAAATTGCAACTGGTGGTTACTTTAATATAGCATCTAAAAATTTCTCGAGCGACGAAGTTTTAAAAATCTTAGAACCTTTAAAAGTTGCAGTTTTAGAAAATACGATTCAAAATTTTAAAATAACGCAAAACGAATCAAATATAGAAAGAGCTAAAGAACTTTTATCATCAGGAATCGATTCTACTACCTTAACGATTGATGAAGATTACAGTGAAGCGATACGTTTAAAAAGCGAAACATATCTTTACTCTAAACTTTGTGAAATTTATGAGAAAGAAAATGTGAATTGGTTAAATCAAAATGGAGAAAGTAATCAATCGTATGATTTTGAAGTTTTAAATCCTAACGGAACGGTTCAACTTTATATTGAATGTAAAGGAACTGCTTACAACAAATCGACATTCTATTTAACAGCGAAGGAGTGGCATTTCTTTTTGTCACAAAAAGAGAATTACCAAGTTTATAGAATATTGAATATTGAAAATGAGCCGAGTATTTATCTTATTGAAAATTTATTTGAGTCAATATTTAATGGAAAAGTAGTTCCATATCTACTTGCTCCCGAAATTTTAAAAGAAGAAAGAGTATTTTTAACTTTAAAGTAAATCGGTTTCAAAAACCTGGCATTAATAGCTTCTGTAAAAAATATTCATATTATAAATGTTTAATTCTATAATGAATTTACAGTTGATGAAGTAAAATACTTGTATTGCGTAATACCTTTTTATAATGACGGAAGTTTGAGAGATTTTTTAAAATCACAAACGAAGTTGATCGATTTGAAAACCTCAATAAAGTTGATGCTTGACCTAACAAAAGGAATTGAAAAACACATAAAAAGGTTATCCATCGAGATTTAAATCCTGAAAACATTTTAATAAAGGAAATAGTGATTTATGTATTTGTGATTTTGGTTTGGTCAAGCTAATAGATGCCAAAACCAGAACTAAAATCTTTCAAAGGTTCAGGAATATTCCATATATGGCTCCAGAATGCGAGATGTTTGATTCAAATCCAAAGTCGATAAAAACTTCAATTCGCATAAGAAAGTACAAGTAACGTTATTCCTTATACATTAAAACCTCACTTACTCAAAACTGTTCTATTGATAAACAAAAAACCACTTTCAAATTGAAAGTGGTTTTTTGTTATATAGAAATGAATAAACTACAATTTCTCGTTTTTGATTTCCTCTACAATTTCCGGATTTAATAATGTGGAGATATCCCCAAAATTAGAAAAATCACCTTCGGCTATTTTACGCAGGATTCTACGCATGATCTTTCCGGAACGTGTTTTCGGTAATCCCGATACGAATTGTATCTTATCCAGTTTTGCAATCGGTCCGATATGACTCGCCACATGCTCGTTGATCTCCTTACGCAAATTGTCGCGGTCACGGTATTCCCCGATCTCTTTAAGGATAATAAATCCGTAAAGCGCATTTCCTTTAATATCGTGCGGGAAGCCAACAATAGCCGATTCTGCTACCGCCGGATGTTCGTTGATTGCATCTTCAATTGGCGCTGTTCCTAAGTTATGTCCGGAAACAATCACCACATCATCTACCCTTCCGGTAATTCTGTAATAGCCTACTTCGTCCCGTAAAGCGCCATCGCCGGTAAAATATTTACCCGGGAAAGCCGAAAAGTAGGTATCCTTATAACGCTGGTGATCGCCCCAGATGGTTCTGGCAATGGACGGCCACGGAAACTTGACACACAAACTTCCCACAACCTGGTTTCCTTCAATCTCGTTGCGCTTTTCGTCCATTAAAACCGGCTGGATTCCCGGTAACGGCAACGTGGCATACGTTGGTTTTGTTGGTGTTACAAAAGGTACCGGTGAAATCATGATTCCTCCGGTTTCTGTTTGCCACCAGGTATCTACAATAGGGCATTTTTTCTTGCCCACATGGTCGTTATACCAGTGCCATGCCTCTTCGTTAATAGGCTCACCTACCGAACCGATAACCTTTAAGCTGGATAAATCATGTTTATCAACCCATTCAGTACTTTCTTTGGCTAACGAACGGATCGCTGTTGGCGCCGTATAGAACTGGGTAACCTTATGTTTGTCGATAACATCCCAGAAACGTCCGAAATCCGGATAAGACGGAACCCCTTCAAAAATAACTGTTGTCGCCCCGTTTAATAACGGTCCGTATAAAATATAGGAGTGTCCGGTAATCCAGCCGATATCGGCCGTACACCAGTAAATATCGTTTTCTTCATAATTGAAGATATTTTTAAACGTATAGGCTGTATATACCATATAACCGGCAGTCGTGTGCAGCATTCCTTTCGGTTTCCCGGTAGAGCCGGAAGTATATAAAATAAACAACGGATCTTCCGCATCCATTATTTCCGCTACGTTGTTCGGAATCGCTTCGTCTAAAAGCGGCTGTAACCACAGGTCACGGCCTTCTTTCATTGTAACAGTTGTATTGGTTCTTTTCGCAACCAATACTTTGGTTACCGAAGGGCATTTTTCCAGGGCTTCATCTACAATTACTTTTAAGTCGATTGTTTTGTTTCCTCTGAAAGCACCATCGGAGGTGATAACCATTTTACATTCGCAGTCGATAATACGGGAAGCGATGGCAGAGGCTGAAAATCCGGCAAATACCACCGAATGTATCGCTCCGATTCTGGCGCAGGCTAAAACGGCAACGGCAAGTTCCGGGATCATCGGCAGGTAAATACAAACCCTGTCCCCTTTTTTAATGCCTTGTTCCCGTAAAACGTTAGCCATTTTGGCCACACGGTCGTACAACTCGTTATAGGTAATGTGTTCTGCTGCTTCTTTCGGATCGTTCGGTTCAAAAATAATCGCGGTTTTATTCCCTCTTTTTGCCAGGTGGCGGTCAATACAGTTTTTTGTGATATTGACTTTTCCATTCACAAACCATTTAATATCGGCTTCCGCCATATCAAATTCCATTACTTTATCCCACAACTGGTACCAGGTAAAATTCTCTTCTGCTACTTTTCCCCAAAATTTACGCGGTTCACGAATAGACTTTTTATAGTGTTTAAAATATTCTTCGAGATTGTTTATTTTATAATAACTCATGACTAATTTGTTTATTCTTTTGCATCTTTTTTAAATATTCCTATTCCGTAGTTTTTAAAAGCGTCGGTCACTTCTCCGATAATGGCTTCATCATCAATTGTAGACGGAACCTGATATTGTTCTCCGTCAACAATACTGCGCAACAATTTTCTGAGGATTTTACCGGAACGCGTTTTGGGCAGTCGCTGGACCACGACTACATTTCGCAGGGAGGCTACCGCACCAATCTGCTCCCTTACCAGCTGTACTATTTCATATTCCAGCTGAAAGTGCTCAATATCATGTCCAGATTTTACCACCGCCATCGCTAACGGAACCTGCCCTTTTAAGGCATCGTTAATCCCGATTACCGCACATTCTGCTACTGAATCGTGTGCTGCTACAATTTCTTCCATTTCTGCGGTAGAAAGCCGGTGTCCGGCAACATTGATAACATCGTCAACACGCCCTGTTATGTAAATATAATCATCTTTGTCTTTATACCCGCCGTCGCCGGAAAAATAATAGCCCGGGAAACGGTTTAAATATCCGGCTTTAAAGCGCACTTCGTCTTCCCATAAACCCAGCATCATTCCCGGTGGCAAAGGTAGTTTTATTACCACATATCCTTCCTCATTTGCACCCAATTCTTTGCCGTTTTCATCAAAAATCCGGATATCATAACCCGAAACGGCTTTTCCGGCAGAACCGGGCCTGATCGGCAGGTATTCCACTCCCATCATATTGGCTATCATCGGCCAGCCGGACTCCGTTTGCCACCAGTGGTCAATTGTTGGAATCGGAATATGTTTCCGGTACCATTCCAGTGTGGCAACATCGCAGCGTTCTCCTGCCAGAAACTGGATACGCAAGCTGCTCAGATCGTATTTTTTTATAAATAATCCGTCCGGATCTTCTTTTTTAATCGCCCGGATCGCAGTGGGTGCCGTAAACATAACACTTACTTTATGTTCGGCTATTACACGCCAGAAGGTGCTGGCATCCGGAGTTTTGATTGGTTTCCCTTCAAAAATAACGGTTGTATTACGGTTTAGCAGCGGACCATACAGGATATAACTGTGTCCTACCGCCCAGCCCATATCGGAAGCTGCCCAGAAAACTTCGCCTTCATTAACGTTATAAATATAGCGCATTGAAAATTTAAGTACCGTAGCATAACCACCTGTATCCCTGACAATTCCTTTTGGTTTTCCGGTTGTTCCGGACGTATACAAAACATACAGCGGATGGCTGGACTCTAACGGTACACAAGGTACTTCTTCCGATCTGGCAACCAGATCGGCATAATCCACATCATACGTCTGGAACGGAATCCTGGCGCCCAACTTCCTGTTAAAAATAACTACTTTTTCCGGCTTGTGGTTTGCCATTTCAATAGCTTCATCCACTAAAGGTTTATAGGCAATCAGCCGGTCAATTTCAATTCCTGATGAAGCCGTGATGATCGCTTTGGGTTTGGAATCGTCTATCCGGATAGCCAGCTCATGCGGGGCAAATCCGCCGAAAACCACCGAATGCGTAACCCCGATACGGGCACAGGCAAGCATGGCAAAAGCTACCTGCGGGATCATGGGCATATAAATCACCGCCGTATCGCCTTTGGTCAACCCTAACGAAACCAATCCGCCGGCTAACTTCGCTACTTCGGTTTTCACTTCATTAAACGTATATTTCCTGACATTTTGCGTTACCGGCGAGTCATAAATAAAAGCAACCTGCTCGCCGTGACCGTCCTGAATATGCTTGTCTATCGCAAGATAGCAGATATTCAGCTCGCCATCGGCAAACCAGCGCGCATAACCGTTTTCATCTTTGGAAAGTATCGCCTGCGGTTTGGAATACCATTCCAAAACATCGGCCTGCTCTTTCCAGAAATCTTCCGGAGCATTAATACTCCTGTTGTAACATTCCTTGTAGTTCATAGTCAGTTTGTTTTTAACTGGTGAGCAGCTCGTTAGCCTGTTCCACCAGTTTCTTAATCGAAAATGGTTTGGTCATATACAGATCGGCTCCCAGGGAAAGCCCTTTTTCTATATCCTTTTCTTTATTTTTAGCCGACAGGAAAATCACTTTGCAGTGCTGCAGGCGTTCGTCTTTTTTAATCTGCTCTAAAGTGGCAAATCCGTCTACCATCGGCATCATCACATCCAGGATAATGATGTCCGGCTGCTGGATCTTTAAAATATCCAATGCTTCCTGTCCGTCACGGGCAATGAATACTTCATAATTATTTTTCTTAAACGTATATTCTAATGACATAACGATATTGGGTTCGTCATCTACAATTAAAATTTTCTTCATATTATTCCTTTTCCGTTGTATTATACCTTGGCAGCGTAAAATGAAACACGGTTCCGTCTTCCCTGTTCTCTGCCCATATTTTGCCTTTATGGTGTTCAATAATCTGTTTGCAGATCGCTAATCCTAATCCGCTTCCCATCGGTTTTTTGATATTCTGGTTGGTGGACTGGTAAAATTTGTCAAAAATAGCATCCAGATCTTCAGGGTTGATTCCCTTACCGTTATCTTTTATACTGGTTTGCACACTGTTTTCCGTTACGCTTAAAGTTATCGAAATGTACCCGTTCTTTTCCGGACAGAACTTCACGGCATTCGAAATCAGGTTGTTGACCACCTGGATAATGCGTTCTTCCTCATAAAAAGCTTCCACTTCTTCTTTATCTTCAAACACTATGGTTATCGTCTTGTTGCGTATCAGTTGTTCTAACGGTTCCAAAGCCTTATCTATTGTACTGTTCAGGCTGTTTTTTGTAGCGTGGATCCGCTGTTTTCCGGTTTCAAATTTTTCCAGATCCAGTATCTTGTTAATCAAACGATTTAACCGATCGGATTCCGAGATAATATTCTTTAAAAACTGTTTGCGCAATTCTTCCGGAATATCATCATCGTGAAATAATATCTCGCTGGAGGCTTTTATTGCTGTAATCGGCGTACGCAGTTCGTGCGTAACGGTATCCAGGAACTCATCTTTCTGCAAGTCCTTTTCGATCAGCTGTTCATTGGCCTGCTGCAACTGGGCGGTAATCTGTTTTAACTCGTTAGATGTTTCGGTAAGCTTTTTATTGATAATGATGTTTTCTTTGGATTCTTCCAGAATGTGCAGCACTTCCTGAAGGGATATTTTTTCTTCTTTAACCACACTGGAAATCAGGATCCTTGCCGATGCCGTTCCGATGTGTCCGGTTAGCAGGTTTTCCGCAAATTTAACCAGCCTTGCATCGGCCAGTTTCTGGTTTTTATCCACATTGTATTTAAGGTTAAAAATATTCAATGCTCTTTTGGTGCGTTCTTCTCCTAAAAAGCGTTTTAAAACTTTTTCAATATCACTGGTATAGGCTGTTCCTTTCCATATAAAAGCATTTTCATGCATCGTAATATATTTGTCGATATCGATAAACATCTCGGCATAATTGCGTTCGCGGTAGTTTCCTTTAAAACTGACGGAAACGGCAAGATAAATAATTGTATTAAAGAACAAACTCCAGAACAGCGCATGCGGAATGGGCGTCAGATAATCCAGTCCAAACAACTGAAAGGGCTTTAAAAGGGAAATACCCAAAAATCCTTCGGTAATAAAGCTGTTATCGATATTCGTAATCCCGATGGAATACGGAATTAAAAGCGTGTACACACACACTAAAAATCCGGCAATCATTCCGGAAACAGCCCCTAACAGGGAACCTCTCCGCCACATCAATGCTCCGAAAAAGGCCGGAGCCAGCTGTGCCATCACAACAAACGAAACCAGTCCGATGGAAAACAAATTGTAATCCAGTACGTAAAAACGGTAAACCAGATACGAAACGATAATCAGTAAAAAAATACAAACCTTACGGATGTTTACGATACGCTTGCTATTCTCGTCCTGAACTTCACTCTGTAAGGTTCCCAAAAAGCCATACGGAATGAGCAGGTTGTTGCTCAGCATGATCGACAATCCGATTGAAGCCACGACTATCATCGAGATCGAAGCTGAAAATCCGCCTAAAAATACCAACACTGTGATAACGGAATTATCAAAAAACTGCGGAATCAATAACGAATAGGTATCGGCATTTACGCTGTTTCCCGAAAACAGGATATTCCCGCCCCATGCAATGGGATATACAAAAACATTAAAAAGCAGCAAATACAGCGGAAACAGCCAGATGGCCGTTTTGATATGGCTTTCCCTGTTGTTTTCAACCACTGCCATCTGGAACTGACGCGGCAGCAGAAAAATGGCAAAAAGGGACAGTAAACACAGAAAAAACCAGTTTAAGGCCTGCGGAATACCGCCAATAGTGTTTTTTTCTTTAAATCCGGGCAACAGGCTTGCCTGTGCATAAATATCATCAAAACCGTCAAAAACAAAAAAGGTTACATATACACCAACCAGGATAAAAAAGAACAGTTTTAAAACCGATTCCATTGCAACGGCGGTGACAATTCCTTTTCTTTTTTCGGAGGCATCCACATAACGGGTACCGTAATAAGAGGCAAAAAGGGCTAAAGCGATAGCCACGTAGGTTGTGGTATCATTAAAAACATTGGAACTCAGTGATGTTTTGGTTACTATCGTAAAGGTTTCGGCTATGGCTTTTAGCTGTAACGAAATATATGGCAAAATGCCAACCACACTGATAAAGGTAACCAGCGCTCCTAAAAAACGGCTGTTCCCGTAACGCAGGGAAATAAAATCGGCAATACTGGAAATCTTGTTAACTCTTGAAATCCGGATGATCTTTCGCAGGATCAGGATCCATGCCGGAATGATAATCACCGGTCCCAGGTACACCGTAAGGTAACTCAGTCCCGATTTGGCCGCCACGCCAATACTTCCGTAATAGGTCCACGCCGAGCAATATACCGCCAGCGAAAACGTATATACATAAGGGTTATTGGTCCACTTGCTATGGGCTTTTTTCTCTGCCCAATGGGCCACAAAAAACAATATGGCCAGATAGAGCAATAAAATGATCAGCAATCCTAAACTATTCATAATACCGCTTAATCACTAATAATGAAACCAATACTGAAAACACCCATAAGGAAAAAAAGTAAAAATAGATAATCGGAATTCCTCCAATCGCTTCGGCTTTATCGAAAAGTAAAACCAAAGGCAGGTTAAAAGCTAATAAAAGCAATAAGGATAAAACGATTAACTTCTGTTCGTGGCGATTTTTCATTTTAATATACGAAACCAAATGACTCCGGCGCTTGCAAACAAGGAAACCGGAGTACAATTAGCAACTAGGTAGTTATATACTTATTCTTTACTGTCATATTCTCCTATCAGGGCATAATAGCCAAACGTTCCCAAACCTAAAACGATTAACGGCGTTAAGATGAATAAAATGATGATTCCAAACACCAAATCGTCCTGTTTTCCGGTTGTAAATTTCGGCAGACCGAATATAAAGATACAAAAATAGGCTGCGGCTAAAGCTAATAAAAGCCAGACAATTCCGAGAATTCTTTTTATTTTGTTCATGATACTGCTTTTAGTCGTTAATATTTTTATCTTTTCCGTTAATATAGAACACTCCTATCACAAAACTGATCGCTGCAATGATAATCGGATACCATAATCCTTCCAGGTAAAACTCGGCATTACCGTTGTCTTTTGCTACAGTTACCAGATACGTGGAAATGGCAGGCAGCAAACCACCAAAGATTCCGTTTCCAACGTGGTATGGCAGCGACATGGACGTATATCGGATTTTTACCGGGAACATTTCCACTAAAAAGGCTGCTATCGGTCCGTAAACCATCGTTACAAAAATCACCTGAACAAACACTAAGAAAATCAGCAGCCATTTGTCTGAAGCATTGATATGCACAGTGGTTTTAACATCCGATTTTGCTTTTCCGTCCACCATTACCGGTTTCCCGTCTTCTAAATGTACGGTTTTTATCTGTTCCCATTGGGTACCGTCTGAGAATTCTTTTGTTGTTGTATACACGGAATCAATTGTCTGGTGGGCATTTTCCTTCATGATGGCAACCAGTTTTGTTTTTTCAACGATTTCCGTTTTTAACGCCACGTCTGTTGTGCTGTACATGGCCTTGTATATTGGTCGGTATAAGAATATCGCCAGCAGCATTCCGGTCATCATAATGCTTTTTCTGCCAATCTTATCACTCAGCCAGCCGAAAACCACAAAGAAAGGAGTTCCCATCAGCAGGGCAATACCGAGTAAAGTATCCACCTGCGTGGAATCGACACTCATTACCGTTTTCATAAAGTTCATCGCATAAAACTGCCCGGTATACCAGACAACTCCCTGCCCCATTGCCGCTCCGAATAAAGCCAGCAGGACAAATTTTAGATTGTAACGGTTTCCGAAACTTTCTTTCAGCGGGTTTGTACTGGTTTTCCCTTCGGCTTTCGCTTTGGCAAAAACCGGCGATTCATGCATGTTCTTACGGATCAAATAGGATACCAGCACCATTAATATCGATACCCAGAACGGTACTCTCCATCCCCACTCGTCAAAAGCTTCTGAGGATAAGGAAGTTTTTGTTACCAGAATAACCATCAGGGAAACAAATAAACCTGCCGTTGCCGTTGTTTGAATCCAGGACGTCCAGTAACCTCTTTGTCCTATTGGTGCGTGTTCGGCCACATAGGTCGCCGCACCGCCATATTCTCCGCCTAATGCCAGTCCCTGTAAAAGTCTTAAAAGCAAAACCAGTAAGGGTGCCATAAAGCCTATCGTTTCATAACTGGGAATACAGCCTATTAAAAAAGTGGCACCACCCATTAAAAGCAGGGTAACCATAAACGTATATTTTCTACCGATCAAATCGCCCAGACGTCCGAAAAATAAAGCTCCGAACGGACGAACCACGAATCCGGCCGCAAACGTTGCCAGTGTCGACAAAAATGCCGCAGTGGGATTGTCGGACGGGAAAAATTTGGTGGAAATAACTACTGCCAAACTTCCGAAAATATAGAAGTCATACCATTCGATAAGTGTTCCTACAGACGATGCTGTGATAACACTCCATATTCCTTTTGTTGATTTATTACTCATAAATGATTAGTCAAAGTTGTTTATAAATAGATTTGCAGTTGAATCAATAAATCCCCTTTCATGCCGTCAATATTGTCTTTTGCAATATAAACCGGACGCGTGGAATACTGAGTGGTGATTTTAGCGTGGTGTCCGTCCAGAAAGAAATTGGCACCGATATCAAACTGAGAGCTTGATTTTTCCAATGCATCAAACTTTTTATAGGTATAGGCACTAAAAGGCTGAATGCGAACCGTTGGTTTTTCGGCTTTACACGGCAGCAGGAAACCTGCCTGGGTATACCAGATCGTTCCGGAACCAATCATGGGCTGTGTGTTACCGGCTCCTGCCAAAGCTCTGTCGCCTGTAAAACCAGGATCGGAAGCTCCTACATTCATAATCCCGATATTTCTCAGGTAATTGGGTCCGAAATCATAATCGTATAGCACGGAATATGCTGTTAAAGCCATCTTTTTGTCCTTGGCTCCCAATGGCATATCCAAAAAGGCATCGGCTGCAAATAATTTCATGTCGTGTTTTGAAACGATACCGTTTACCGAGGTACGGGTCGCTTCCGGTGCCGTATAAAATCCGGCTCCCAAATTGAAGACTCTTTTGGTACCCAGGTAAGAACCTACTTTATAAGGAAGCAAATTCGATTCCTGATCTAAAAACTGATACTCAAAATACCCGGCTTTCGACCATCGGGTATTCCCGCTGTTATCCACGGCAACGGCATTATCGGCAACCGCTACATCCACAGGAGCCGTACTGGTGGCAAAAGGTTTGTTGATGCTCATGCGGTATTCCAGTTTTCCGTATTTCCCTTTGGCGAATATTCCCACCTGTCGGGCAAACTGATCGGCATTATCAATTAACGGCCAGTTAAAAATCGGGGCATCAATTGTCAGGAAATTCAGTGTGGAGGCCATCGTCATACGGGAAAGTCCCATATAGTAATGCAATCCGCCGCCTATCGATAAACTGAATTTCTTATCGGCTTCCGGCAATACAACTGCATATTCGTTCCAGGCATCGTGAAAAAACATACCCGGTTTTTTTGTAGAACCTGCCGGGCTGCTGAAAGTTTGATTGTTAATCCCGAAATGGGTCACAATCATGTATCTTTTTGAAATCTGTGCATACGCCAGCATTCGCAAACGTCTGTTGCCAATATCGGTATTCGTACTGGCCGGTTCATCACCAATCATTGTTCCCGGATTCATTTCGGAGGAACGAAACCAAATCTGATTCCATGCAATAAAGCGCATGTATTTGGATCCGTCTTCATTGAAATTTACTTTTAATCCTGAACCATAATCCGTGGAACCCTGAGAATAGCTTTCTACCGAGAGAAACAGTAAGCCGGCTAATAAAATGATCCGCTTCATAAGGTGTTAAAATTTGGTTGTTAATTTGTTTTTTGCTTTACCAAATTCTGAAAAGGAAACGGAAAAAAAATATTGCTGTATATATTTTTGTAAAGTAGTATAGCTAATCTTTAAAGCGCTCCCATTTTATCAGCATAAATTTGTCCCCAAGCTCCGTAATGATCATTCCGGCACCCGATAATTGCTCTTTGTTTTTAAGATATTCTATCAGTTCTATATGGTTAAAAATCTTGTAGGTAGGATGATAATCGGCGTGTGAAGGCTTTTTGATCTTAAATTCCTTTATCCAGTTGCTCACCGTTACATGGGAAACCCCGATAATCCGTTCAATTTCGCGGTAACTCAGCCCTTCCAGGTACAACTGCAATGCTTTTGTTACATAGTAATTATCGATCTTTTTACCCAGTTTGTTAACGGTAAAGTAATATTGGCATTTTTTGCACAAATACCGCTGACGCTGGTTGATCACACCGCTTTTAACGATCTTGTCGTTCTGGCATTTCGGGCAGGCTAAAATCTCCATGTATATAAATTTTGCATAAATATAGTATTTTAGCAACAATACATTCATCAATTTGCTATTTTTTTAAATAAAAAATTACACTTTACATATAATTAAAGCACTATATTTACGATTAAAACAGTAAATATGCTTTTTAAAAAATTACACCGTTTTAATCTATATATCCGGTCATGTATATGAAATCCTTGCTTTTGTCAGCTGCCGTCTTATCATTCACGCTGTTATCCTGTAAACATCCCCTGCCAAATCACCAGTCCGAAACAACTGCAAATCATTATGATTTTCCGGTCGATTCCGTAGAAAGGGCTTTTTTAGACGGGAAACTGTTTTACAGCAGTTTTATCCGCCTGCATCCGAAAGATTATGCCTATATCTATATTGATGAAGAATATATCAATCAGCTCCATAACGAAACCACAAAACAGCTTTTTAACACTACCGAATACCTGACCGCAGAAAACAGGGAGGCATATTATCAAAAAATCATGAGTACCATACCAAAAGAGGACCGCATCATTTTTGACAGGATCTGGGAATTAAAAGAAGTACGGGAACAAATATCCGGCGATGGCGGATTGCATACCCTGGCTACCTGGATGACACAAAAACCTACAGCTGACGATCCGTTTTACTATATAGAAGTCCGGCGACTGTACCTGGAACGATTTGGAATCTGTACGGGTATCGGTTTTGTAAAGGTGCATTCCCAAAGCCATAAGATGTTCGTTGCCAATCGCGATGGCGAATACCTGCCGCTAAAGGAATGGCGAAAAATCAAGGACGACTAAACCGGCAATATATTCACAACTATCAGTCTTAAAAACACTTATAACCGGCATTCCGTTTAAAACAGGTTGAAACGCTCCGAAAACGCAATAAAATCACAAAAAATACACAATTCTTAAAAAATATAGAATAAAAATACATAGTGTATATTTTTATCATTTTAAAAATATTAATTGCAAAAAAAAACCTTTAATTTGCAATAAAACAAACAACACTATGCATCTTGATCCGTCTGTATTAGACCAATCGGCAATATACAAACTACTTACCGGCGCCGTGATTCCGCGCCCTATCGGCTGGATATCATCCGTGAATAATGAAGGCGTTTACAACCTGGCTCCTTTTTCTTTTTTCAATGCAGTTGGCGAAGATCCGCCGCATGTCATGTTTTCCACAGTACGCCCCAACAACACCAATAAAGACACACTGAATAATGTACTGGAAACCAAACAATTTGTAGTCAATATGGTTACGGAAGAGCTGGTTGAAAAAATGAACATGACCTCGATGAATATTCCTTCCGACCAAAGTGAATTTGAACTGGCCGGACTAACACCGATCCCTTCTTTAAAAGTAAAAGCACCACGGGTAAAAGAATGCCAGATCACTATGGAGTGCGAACTGGTACATCACTATACGCTGGAAAACCACAAGCATGGCGGCGCAACAATTGTTATTGGCAAAGTGGTCATGTTTCATGTTGCAGAAGATGTATTACTCGACAATTATAAAATTAATATGGAAACCTATAAGCCCGTAGCGCGTTTGGCCGGTTCCAATTATTCAAAATTAGGAGAGATATTCTCCATTAAAAGAGCATAAACAATGAAGATTTCAGTTATTGGCGGTGGTCCCGGCGGTTTATATTTTTCCATTTTAACCAAAAAGGCGCAGCCCGATTGCCAGATAGATGTATACGAACGCAATAAGGCTGATGACAGCTTTGGCTTCGGAGTCGTTTTTTCAGATGAAACCCTGAGTGAATTCCTGACGAAAGATCCGGAATCCTATGAATTAATACGAAGCAAATTCGCTTACTGGGACGACCTGGATGTTGCCCGTGACGGTGAAGTTGTCCGCATTACCGGAAACGGATTTTGCGGCTGCTCCCGAAAAACACTTTTGGAACTATTACAGCAGCGCTGCCGCGAAGAAGGTGTTAACCTGCATTTTGAAACCAATATTGACGACCTGAGCCAACTGAGCGATAGCGACATCATTGTTGCTTCCGACGGTATCAACAGTGCGATCCGCGATCGGTTTGCTTCCGATTTCGGCACTAAAACCGAATTAAAAAAGAATCGCTTTGTCTGGATGGGCTCTACACGACCTTTGGACGCTTTTACCTATTTTTTCAGAACAACACCATACGGAACTATTGTTGCTCATACCTATCAGTACCAGGAAGGTATGAGTACCTGGATTTTTGAATGCTCGGATGCCACCTGGCAAAAAGCCGGCTTTAGTGTAACTGATGAAAAAGATACGATACAAAAAATCGAATCCCTGTTTAAAGAAGAACTGCAGGGACACGGCCTGATCTCCAATCGTTCTCATTGGCGCCAGTTTCCGGCTATAACCAATGACAACTGGCACAAAGACAATATTGTTTTATTGGGTGATGCCAAAGCAACTGCCCACTACTCCATCGGTTCCGGAACCAAACTGGCTATGGAATGTGCCATTGCCCTGTCGGAAGCGGTGATCAGTAATCCCGGCAACGTAACGGCAGCTTTTCAGCAATATGAAAAAATGCGCAGAAACCGTGTTGAAATGATTCAATATGCTGCGAATGTTTCGCTGGACTGGTTTGAGCACATGGATCGCCATATCGAGCACGATTTTATGCAGTTTGCTTTTGGCGTGATGACGCGTTCCAAAAAAGTTACGTTTGAAAATATGGCATTACGGGATACTACTTTTACACAAAAAGTACTTGCCGAATTTAACCATAAGAACAACAATACCGCCAATACACCTGCAGCATTTACACCTTTCCAACTACGGGAAATGGCATTAAAAAACCGGATTGTAATGAGCCCGATGGGACAATATTCGGCTGAAGACGGATTGGTTTCCGACTGGCATTTAATGCATTACGGTGCACGCGCTACCGGTGGTGTCGGCTTAATTTTAACCGAAATGACCGCCGTTTCCCAAACCGGACGCATTACTTTAGGTTGTGCCGGTATATATACTAAGGAACAAGTAGTTGCATGGAAAAAGGTAACAGCTTTTATCCACCAAAATACCGCTGCTAAAATAGGTATTCAGCTCGGACATTCCGGGCGAAAAGGTGCCACAAAAAAACCGTGGGAAGGCGCTACCGAATCGATTGAAAAACCATGGGAACTGCTTTCTGCCTCTCCCCTTGCTTTTAACGATAAAACAGCCGTTCCGAAAGAAATGACAGCACAGGATATGGAACAGGTTATTACTGAATTTGTCCAGGCTGCAAAAAATGCGGATGAAGCCGGGTTTGACATGATCGAACTACAGGCACATCACGGATTCCTGTTAGCTTCTTTCCTGTCGCCTTTAACCAATATCCGTCAGGACGAATTTGGCGGCAGCATCGAAAACCGCCTGCGATTCCCGCTACAGGTTTTTGAAGCCATCCGCAAGGTATTCCCGGCGGTAAAACCAATGTCGGTTCGTATCTCTGCTTCCGACTGGGCTACAAACGGAATATCGGAAGACGATACAATCGCGATTGCTGAAGCCTTTAAAAATGCCGGAGCAGACATTATAAACGTTTCAACCGGAAATACTGTTTCCGGACAAAAACCACAGGTAGGCAGAATGTGGCAGACGCCTTTTTCGGACACGATCCGGAATACGGTTCACATCCCTACGATAACAACGGGTTATATCCAGGATATTGACCAGATAAACACCATATTGTTAAACGGCCGTGCCGATCTGGTAGCGCTGGGAAGACCTTTGCTGATCGATCCTAATTTCGTGCGGAATGCACAGGCTTACGAACAGTATCAAACCGACGATATCCCCAAACAATATCAGGCGGGTATCTCGCATTTGTATCCGTTGAAAAGCACCGAAAGAAAAGCTGCCGAAGGCATGAAGAAAGCGCTGAAACCGGAAAGCCATAAGAAGAATTCATAATTACGAATTATGAGTTACGCCTGAATAAAGACACTATAAGCCATCTAAACAAAATTAAGGAAATGAGAAAAGATAACATTGTACAGTTAAAAAGCTATGCTTTTGCTGTTAGAATAATCAAAGTGTATCAATTCTTATGTAATGACAGGAAAGAATTTGTACTCAGCAAGCAATTGCTACGTTCCGGCACCTCCATTGGTGCGAACATAGAAGAAGCAATCGGCAGGCAGTCGGGGAAAGATTTTTATGTCAAACGCTCTATTTCTTATAAAGAAGCCAGAGAAACACATTATTGAATCAGACTTTTAAAAGATACTGATTATTTAACCAAAGAATTATCGAAGAGTTTGCCGGATGATGTAGAAGAACTATTACAAATAATAGGCTCCATTCAAAAAACACTCCGTAATTCTTAATTCCTAATTTGTAATTAATAATGAAACATTATAGTGATAATTTCGCTCATAACAATCTGCCGGCAGACAAACACCAGCCGGACTATATTTTCAATCATACGGATTTTGAATTTCCGGAAGATCTGAATTGTGCCGAGCAATTACTGGACATTCACATTCAAGAAAACCGCGGTCATCATATTGCGATACGCACCTTTGAAACCACCTGGACGTTTCAGGATTTGTATGACAAGGCTAACCAGATTGCCAATGCACTTACTGACGACATGGATTTCGTTAGCGGCAACAGGGTCTTAATCCGTTCTGCCAACAATCCGATGTTTGTTGCCTGCTGGTTCGGTATCTTAAAAGCCGGTGGAATCGTAGTGGCCACTATGCCGCTTTTAAGAGAAAAAGAATTATCGGTAATGATCGAAAGTGCCGAAATCTCGCATGTGTTTTGCGATTACCGCCTGAAAGAGGAAATGGATCTGGTCCGTTCTCCCTTTTTAAAGAAAGTGGTACACTATGACGGTTCCGAAAAAACCAATTGTGAACTTGAAGACATGCTTCAGCACAAATCCAAAACATTTACCAATTATAAAACCAAATCCGATTCTGTTTCGCTGATCGGGTTTACTTCCGGTACAACTGGAAATCCTAAAATGACCGCACATTATCATCGCGATATTGTCCTGATTTGTGAAGCTTTCCCAAAATATTCCCTGCAGCCCAAACCGGAAGATATTTTTACCGGAAGCCCGCCATTAGGCTTTACTTTCGGATTAGGCGGATTGGTATTGTTTCCTTTTTATTATGGTGCTTCCACTTTTCTGATTGAAAAACCGTCACCGGAATTGCTCCTGGAAGCCATTCAGAAACACAAAATAACGGTTTGCTTTACTGCTCCTACCGCATGGCGTGTTTTGGCAACAAAAGTTAAAGAATATGATATTTCTTCGCTTCGCAAGTGTATTTCTGCAGGAGAAACATTACCTTTAAAGGTCTGGGAAGATTGGTATGATGCCACCGGGTTAAAAATAATAGACGGAATCGGAGCTACCGAAATGCTGCATATTTTTATTTCGTCCAATGACGACAATATGAGAAAAGGCGCTACCGGTTTGCCTATTCACGGTTATGAAGCCAAAATAGTAGACAAAAAAGGAAACGATCTTGGGGTTAACGAACCGGGAAGATTAGCCGTTCGCGGAATTACCGGCTGCCGTTACCTGAACCGAACGGACAAACAAAAAGAATATGTGCAAAACGGCTGGAACCTGACGGGTGACATCTTTAAAAAAGATGAAGACGGTTATTTCTGGTTTATCGCCCGCGGGGATGACATGATTATCTCTTCCGGCTATAATATTGCTGCCATTGAAGTAGAAAGCGTATTGCTCACCCATCCGGAAATTGCCGAATGTGCCGTTGTAGGATTACCGGATGAAGAACGCGGTATGCTGGTTTGCTCGTATATTGTTCTGAAAGACAAATCCAAAGCGGGCAACGATTTTGGAAAATCGATTCAGAACTGGTTTAAAGATGTGGCTGCCCCGTATAAATATCCGAGAGAAATTCGTTTTTTAGATAGTCTTCCCAAAACGGAAACAGGAAAAATTCAACGATATAAACTAAAATAGTAACAGGATGAGAAAAGCATTTGTAGTTTTCAGTATAACCATTTTATCCATAACAGCGATTTTAATCTATGTGAATTGGAAATTCAGTTTTCTGCTATTAATATTCCTTCCGTTAATAGCGATGGGACTACATGACATGTACCAGTCCAAACAGAGTATCAAACGAAATTTCCCTTTACTGGGAAGAATGCGTTACCTGCTGGAATCGATCGGACCGGAAATGCGCCAGTATTTTATCGAAACCGACACGGCCGGAAAACCTTTTAACCGTTTGCAGCGCAGCCTGGTGTACCAGCGCAGTAAAAAAGAAACGGATTCCATGCCGTTCGGAACGCAGTTAAACGTTTACGAACCCGGCTACAAATGGATCAACCACAGTATTAAAGCCATTCCATTTTCGGAAGTGGATCCCGATCCGAAAATCAAGATCGGCTCCTCACAATGTGAAAAACCGTATATGGCCAGCTTATTCAACATCAGCGCGATGAGCTACGGTTCTTTGAGCAAAAATGCTATCCTGGCTTTAAATTCCGGTGCTAAGCAAGGTGGTTTTTACCACAATACCGGCGAAGGCGGACTTTCGCCTTACCACCTTCAAAACGGCGGCGATATTGTCTGGAACATCGGAACCGGATATTTCAGCTGTCGCGATAAAGAAGGTAAATTCTCGTATGAAGAATTCTCCAAAAGAGCCGTTCTGGACAATGTAAAAATGATCGAGATCAAATTTTCACAGGGAGCCAAACCGGGACATGGCGGAATTTTACCGAAACAAAAGGTAACCGATGAAATTGCAGCCATTCGTCTGGTCGAAAAAGGGAACGATATTATTTCCCCGCCAAGACATTCCGCTTTTTCGACACCACTGGAATTGATGGACTTTATCAAAACCCTGCGCAAAGGCTCCGGAGGAAAACCGATCGGGATGAAAATCTGTATTGGTAACAAATCGGAATTCTTAGCCATTTGCAAAGCAATGGTACAAACCCGGACCTATTTTGACTTTATCACTGTCGATGGCGGCGAAGGCGGAACCGGGGCTGCACCTCAGGAATATTCCGATCATGTGGGTATGCCGTTACGGGAAGCTTTAGCCTTTGTATACGACTGTTTAAACGGTTTTGGCATTAAGGATGAGATCAAGATCATTGCCAGCGGAAAAGTAATTACCGGATTCGACATTATCAAATGCCTGTCGATTGGTGCAGACGTCTGCAATTCGGCACGCGGAATGATGTTTGCTTTGGGCTGTATTCAGGCATTGGAATGCCATGCCAATACCTGTCCGACCGGTGTTGCCACACAGGATCCCAAACTGGTAAAAGGACTGGTTCCGGAAGAAAAAAGCGTGCGTGTTGCCCGTTTTCAGCATGAAACCGTTAAAAGTGCCATGGAACTGATGGCTTCTGCCGGACTGGAACATCCGGACGATGTTGACCGGACTGTTATCAGTGCCCGCGTGAGCGGAACAAAAATAGAAACCTATTATGAAATGTATCCGGAAATCGAACGTGGTTGTTTGTTAAACGAAACAACCGTTCCCAAAGAATTTGCCTTCTTTTGGAAAAAAGCCGTTGCGGAAAGTTTCTAAATTAATTATTACAATACCATGAACCAATATTTTATAAAAACTGAAAAAGTCCGCTTCCAGCATGTTGATTATGCCGGAATCGTATTTTATCCCCGCTTTCTGGAAATGCTGAACTGCCTGGTTGAAGACTGGTTTGAAGAAGCACTGGAACGTCCGTTTTCCAAAATGCACGAAACAAACGGTATCCCAACGGTAGATTTAAAAGTACAATTCAAAAAAGCGGCCCGTTTGGGAGAAACCCTGACCAAAAAACTATGGGTAAAACACCTGGGCGGTGCTTCCCTGTTGTGCGGATTTCAGTTTGAGGATGAAAAGGGAACAATATGTCTGGAAGGCGAAGTAACGCTTGTTAATGTTGCTTTTACCGAAAACCGGGACAATATCAAAGCCGAAGCTTTTTCTGAAGACATGAAACATAAAATTAATAAGTATTTGTTGGTAACGCTATAAGATCCGGTTGTCATTCACATCCCAAATGGTATATCATACATCATATATCAAACATCCCAAATCATATATCATATATCATATATCAAAAATCATATATCAAAAATCATATATCAAAAATTACAATGGATTTTTCAAAATTTAAAGCCGCCACCGTCCAGACAGCTCCGGTTTTTCTAAATGTGGAGAAAACGGTTGACAAGGCCATCGGTATAATTGCAGAAGCCGCCGCAAACGGCGCACAGCTTATCGCCTTTCCGGAGGTTTTTATTGCCGGTTATCCGTACTGGAACTGGATCATGACACCGGTTCAGGGAAGCAAATGGTATGAAGTGTTATACCGCAATGCTGTAGCGGTGGATGATCCGGAAATGAAACGGATTTACCAGGCTGCCAAAACGCATAACATCCATATTGTTATGGGTATTAACGAGCGTGGCACCAGCTATGGCGAAATTTACAACACCAATCTGATCATTGACAATCAGGGAAACTGCATTGGCAAACACCGGAAATTAGTCCCTACCTGGGCAGAAAAACTAACATGGACTTCCGGCGACGGTTCGTCCCTTAAAGTATATCCCACCGAAATTGGCCCTATCGGAACGCTGGCCTGTGGTGAAAACACCAATACGCTGGCACGGTTTACGCTGCTTGCACAAGGCGAACTGATTCACATTGCCAATTATATTTCCCTTCCGGTAGCTCCGCCGGATTACAATATGGCGGAAGCTATTAAAATCCGGGCAGCGGCACATTCTTTTGAAGGCAAACTGTTTACCATTGTTTCCTGCTCTACAATTTCACAGGAAATTATGGATGCACTAAAAGAAGATGTCCCGAATGTGGAAGAATTACTAACCCGAAAAAACTCGGCTTTCTCCGGGTTTATAGGACCAAACGGAGCCGTGATCGGCGAACCGCTGATTGATGAGGAAGGTATCGTATATGCCGATATTGATCTGGCAAAATGCATACAGCCCAAACAAATGCATGACATTTTAGGGCATTACAACCGATTCGATATTTTCGATTTGCGCGTAAACACGGCGCCAACCCGAAAAATAACTTTTATTAACAGTCACGAAGCATTTAATAAGGAATAATTATGAATGATCCATTTAATGATGATGTTATTGGCAGAGCCCGGGTAAAAGATACTCCGGAACTGGAAGCCTACTATAAAGAACTGGAAACATTAGGTGCCGGTGCCTTGTGGACCGTTGCCAACGATATTGAACCCTGGGAACCGCGGACTTCTTCGGTTCCGATGCTGTGGAAATATGAAAACTTACGTGAACTGGTACTAAAATCATCCGAACTGGTTACGCCGGAACAAGCAGGCCGCCGTGTGGTTTATCTGGTAAATGACAAACGAAAAGACGTAAGTGCCGCCGTAGGCTGGCTATACACCGGTATTCAGGTTACCCGACCGGGCGAAAGTACTTCGGCCCACCGCCATAAGGCTTCTGCCCTGCGCTTTATCATGGAAGGTTCCGGCGGCTACACCGTAGTGGACGGGAATAAGATCATGCTGGAAGTTAATGACTTTGTGATCACTCCCAATTCCAGCTGGCACGAACACGGTGTTGAAGCCGATGGCAAAACCTGTATCTGGCAGGATGGTTTGGATATTCCGCTTGTCAATGCTCTGGAAGCTAACGATTATGCCGTTCACGAAGGCAAACAGCCTCTGGAAGCGCCTTTAAATCATTTGCCGTTAACTTATAGCGGCGCCGGGTTAATCCCTGCCGACAGGGTTTGGGATAAACCGTACTCTCCATTGTTTAAATATTCCTGGAAAACTGTTTATCCTGCTTTATTGGAAGCGGCAAAAGTAAACGAAGGCTCTCCTTATGACGGCATCATCATGGATTACTCCAATCCGTTAACCGGCGGACCGGTTATGCAAACCATGGGTGCTTCGATGCAGTTACTGCGCGCCGGTGAACACACCAAAGCCCACAGACATACCGGTTCGTTCGTATACCAGTGTGCCAAAGGAAAAGGCTATTCCATCATTGGCGGAAAACGCTATGACTGGAAAGAGCGCGATATTTTCTGCGTACCGTCATGGGTATATCACGAGCATGTAAACCTTTCCGAAACAGAAGACGCCTGTCTTTTCTCGTTTAACGATTTACCGGTTATCAAATCGCTGGGATTGTATCAGGAACAGGCATATACGGAAAACAACGGCTTTCAAACCATTTAATTACACGAAGAATCAAAATACACAATGAAATTAGCTACTTACAGAATTAACCATGTTGCTCCGCGTTTAGGAGTTGTTCAGGACAATCACATGATCGATCTTGAAGATGTTGCCCGAATAAAAGAAGAAACGCTTCCGCTGACAATGCTGGATCTGATTGACCTCGGGCTGGATGAGGTTAAGCGAATACAAAGCCTGATTGACAGCCTGACAGAAGAACAAAAGAGCAATTGCTATTATCCGCTATCGAATGTAACGTTCCTGGCTCCTATCCCGAAACCCCGCAAAAACATTATCGGAATCGGATTAAACTATACCGAACACGTTGCCGAAAGTGCCAGAACACTGGACACATCCAAAGAATTGCCGCAACAGCCGGTAATTTTTTCCAAACCGCCAACAGCGGTTACCGGAACAGACACTGCTATCATTCACAATCCGAAACTAACACAGCAGCTGGACTGGGAAGTGGAATTGGCTGTTGTTATCGGTAAGGAAGGAAAATATGTAGCCAAAGAAAAAGCTTTGGATTATGTTTTCGGATATACGATAATCAACGATATCAGTGCCAGAGACTGCCGTCGTTCCGGGCAATGGATCGTTTCAAAAGGACAGGATACTTTTGCACCGATGGGACCGGTTCTGGTTACCAAAGATGAAATTCCGGATCCGCATAACCTGAACCTGTCTTTAAAGCTGAATGGGGTTGAAAAACAAAATTCCAATACCCGATTTATGTTGTTCAACATCAACGATCTGATTGAAGACCTGAGTACAGTATTTACCCTGGAACCGGGCGATATTATTGCTACCGGAACACCTGCCGGTGTGGGTGCCGGACGCAATCCGCAGGAATGGATGTGGGATGGCGACACGGTTGAAGCAACAGTTGAAGGAATTGGCACTATAACCAATACAATCAAAGAATTAAATAAAAATTAATATCCCGATTATACCCATGAAAAAATACAGAATCGGCCAGATCGTTCCCAGTTCTAACGTAACTATGGAAACCGAAATTCCGGCTGTTTTCCGTTCCCGTGAAACGATTTTACCGGAACGTTTTACCTTTCATTCCAGCCGTATGCGAATGAAAAAAGTGACCAAAGAAGAACTGGAAGCAATGGATGCCATGAGTTTGAAATGTGCTCAGGAATTATCCGATGCGCATGTCGATGTAATGGGCTATGCCTGTCTGGTAGCCATCATGAGTATGGGACGCGGTTACCACTGCGTTTCGGAAGTGAACCTGCACCAGGAAACCATAAAAAATGACTTCCCTACTCCTATCGTTACCAGTGCCGGTGCGCTGATTAACGGTTTAAAGGTTTTGGGGGCTAAAAAAGTAGCGGTTATTACGCCTTATATGCGTCCGCTTACGGATTTGGTTGTCGATTATATCGAGCATCAGGGATTTGAGGTTGTCGATTCGATTGCCCTGGAAATTCCGGATAATCTGGAAGTGGCTGCGCAGGATCCGATGAACCTGCTGGACATCTACAAAAGGCTGAACCTGGAAGGTGTTGATGTACTGGTAGCTTCTGCCTGTGTGCAGATGCCGTCTTTGGAAGCGATTGACCTGATCCAGAAAGAAATCGGGATTCCGGTGACTTCTGCCGCCGTTTGTACGACCTATGAAATGATGAAAAAACTCGGACTGGAAGCAAAAGCGCCTATTGGCGGGGAATTGTTAAACGGAAAATATTAATCTTTTCCCTGTTTAAATTTTCTATTTTTGATATTAAAATCAATTTCTATGAAAAGTATATTACGAAATAGCGCAAGCTTTGCTGCCCTGGCTTTATTATTAAGCTGTAATCAGACTAAAAAAGAAGAAAGTGTTCCGGAACCGGCCGCAGTTGAGCAGACAGCTCCTGCAGCAGAACCGGAAGCAGCTCCGCAGGTAACAGAAACGGTTTCCGGAAAAATTACCGCTATCCAGCCCGGTAAAGACGGTTATACCGCAACGTTGGAAACTGCTGATAAAAAAGTATTCTTTGCGACCATCAGCCATTCTAATTTAACCAAGCACGAACAATACAAAACAGTTGTTGTTGGTGATACGATTACCGTTAAAGGCGATCTGTGGCAAAGCGGTGAAGAATCACACATTACCGTTAGAGCGATTTTATAAAAAGATAAGGGGAAATTAGTTTAATTTCCCTTTACATTTTTTACAGAGTTTCATTTTTGCATTATCCACTGTTGCAATCTTTTCGACAGCATCAGTCATCACACAGTGCTTGTCTTCACAATGGGGCAAACCCAAATTATGCCCGAATTCATGGATAACGACCTTTTTAAATCTTGACAGCGTAATTTCAGTATCTTTATGTTGTATCCGGTAAGTCGATACGACCGAACTATTGCCGGGACAATATGCGAATCCCATAATCCCAAAATCACGATACCTCGATTCCGGTTTTCTAATATTTCCGTTTGTATCATATTTTGTTATGGATATATCGCTGTTTGTTAATCCTAAAACATAGTCCAGCGTATCCAGATCTACCCTTTTTTGAATTCTTATAATACTATCAGCTCTATATCTTGGTGATTTTACAGCTGTATAAGCTTCCTTATATAGTTTTCGCTCCGGTAAAACGACAATTTTCACATCATAAAAATTGGAAATAACTTTTGAAATTGTATCTACCTTATCCGGAGCCATTCCTTTGTATGGAACAATTCCTACCACCTTTTTTTGATGACAACCGATTAAAAATAAACTGAGAGTTAAAAACAATATGTAACGCATATAATTCTTTAAAATAAAACAAGTTTTAAACTTTCTTAAATCTGTTTAAACACTAATAAAAGTGTTTGTAAATTGTTGGTTTGCTGTCAGGTCTTCATGATTGAGCGTCACTTTTTGCTGCTGAATTATCGTTTGCGTAATACTGAGCGTTTTCAAGACATTGTCCCTGTTGATCACCAGTCCGTTTTCGCAGTCTTCATTTTCGGCATAATGATGAAACGTCATCATCTCCGATTCGGTAATAACCGGATTTGATTTTACAAAACGGGCAAACCATTCAGCCCGTTGTTCCCTGACCGCTTTCGGATACAGGGTTGCGGAGGACCAGATATAGTTTTTGGCGGCATCCAGTTCCGTTTCACTTTTACTGACCTCATTCCATTGCAACTGGTATAATGTATCCGCCTCAAAGACAACCAATGTAAAAGATTCGATTTCGTTTAAATTGATGTTGCGCCAGCTTTGCAGTACTGATGCGGCGCTTATTAGTTCCAAAACGATCAGTCCCCTGCTCATTCTGTAGGCAGCTTTCCGGGCAAGCCTTTCCTCTGCTCCGTTTAAAAGCACAACAACACGGCCTTTTTCGCTCACTGCATACCAGGTTCCGCCTGCTTTACTGTCTTTAGGATAAAAAACCTGCTGCCCGTTAACAAAATATTTTCGCGGCTCTAAAGCCGGTCTGGCAATCATTTCATCACGGTTTGAGGTAATGATGTATTTACCGTTGCTGTTTATAAAAGTTACTGTGCACATAATCTACTAAATTATAGAAATTTTCCCAAAAACAATCCGTTTACCGGTCAGTTATTTCCGGTAATTCCAATAGCCGTAAACTCACTTTTGACCAATAAAAAAAGTTTCGGAATTCCGAAGCTTTTACATCAAAAAACAATTATTGCTTTAAGCACCAATACAGGATCTTGGCAATATTTTTGGCATCGTCCACACCACGGTGATGGGTTCCTTCCAGCGGAATATCCAGGATGCTTAAAGCGCCATTCATACCGGTAGGTTTTTGCAAACCTCTGGTTTCGGCAAAGAGTACTTTAACATTGATATGCTCCGCTCCCATAGGGTAATCCAGATTGAACCGGGCACATTGTTTCTTTAGCATGTTCAGGTCGTAGGCTCCATAACTCGCCCAGGTGTATTCTTTTGGATCATACTGTTCCGTAAGTTTTTCCAACGCTTCCGCAAACGGAATTCCTTTTTGTTCCAGCAAATCCTGGGTAATTGTTGTTAATTCCGTACAAAACGCACTTACAGCGGAATGTTGCGGCTTTATTAAAATCCCCTGATTCTTCGTTATTTCACTGGTATGGCTATCCAGCACGCAAATCCCGATTTCAATAATTTCATTTTCCTGTCCGGCCGGAACCGGTCCCTGCCAGCATGTGGCTTCTAAATCTATAATGATAATTTTAGCTGTTGTTTTCATTTTTTATCTTTTTAAAAACTACGGATACCCTACCCGTAGTTTTGTTATTTTACAAAGATGTCTTTCAACTGACCAATGATGTTACCGCTGCCGGAAATGGTGATCTCACCAATTTTATCCGCAATTTTTTCAACGTATTCCATCTCTTTCAATTTCCATAACATCTCATTTTCTTCCATTAATTTGGCAGTATTCAATAAACTGCGCGTTGCTGCCGTTTCTTCACGTCGCATGATGCTGTTTGCCTGTGCTTTTTTCTCGGCCACCAATACCTGGTTCATGATTTCCTTCATATCGCCCGGTAAGATCACATCGCGGATACCGGCATCGGAAACCGTTAAGCCCAACTCACTTATTCTGGCTGCTGTTTCCTGCAAGATAATTTCGGCAATGGCATCCTTTTTATTCAATAATTCATCCAGGGTCAAACTTCCCACAAAAGCACGCAATGCCAACTGCATCATAATATACAATTGTTTTTCGGTATCTTTATTAATAACCAATGCTTTAATAATATCGGTTATCTGATAACGTACAAAAAAATTAATGCGTAAGGCCGCTTTATCTCTCGTTAATAATTCCTGACCGGAGATCTCCATTTGTTGCTGGCGGACATCGATTGTCCGTACTTCTACAGTGGTATTATTCTTCCAGAAATAATGCATTCCAGCTGTCAATTCTTTGATGAACACACCGTTAATATACAACAATGCTTTTTCATGGCTCAAAACCAAAAAGCGGCGTACATAATTGCTGATGCGGATGTTGTCCAATAAAGTTATCGGAACAGCTTCTGTAATATCCACTTTGGATAAATCGACCGTAATAAATTCCCGTTTGATAAAACCTTTCCAAAAGGCATAACGGCCGGCTGTCATTACTTCTTTAAAGTTACCGTTTTCAAATTGCAATACAATCTGATCATCAGCTACTTCAACAACCGTTAACATAGCTGCCAATACTTCATTCTGCATGATATAATTTAATTCATACTGGGAATGAAAGGCAGTATTGTTATCGTAAATAACCACTTCCTTATTACCGAAAATCCAGTAAGAACCTTCCTGTAATACCTGAATCAATTTCTGATTCTGGAAAACCAAAGCGGTTTGTAAAGCTTTAATATGTATTTTTTTTAACATAACTGTATTTTTTAAATTTTTAAATCTTTTTAATAAAAACGATGGCCGTTGTTTCCTGAAAAGGACGGAAAACAAGTGGTTTACAGATCCGCAGGAATGGTTTATGGCTATATTTCTTTTCCTAAAAAAAGAGCAAACAATAAAGCAAATCTGTTTTTCCATAAACAAAGCCTGATCTCAGGTCTTGTCAGGAATGTGATTATCGACATTGCAGGCAATAATCACCAACAAGGGCACAATCGTTTTCTGGTGCATTTTTTAGAGAAATGCCAACTCGGTCTCACAGACTTTTGGCCTGTAACAAAAACTACATTAGAAGTGTAGTACTCAACCGGACGAGCTAACGTATGTAAATACGCAGGGATTCGAACCCTTTTAAATGAAACAAGTCCCCTAAACTTGTGCGATTACCAATTTCGCAATTCCGTTTAACCGGAAGCAGGACTCGAACCTGCAATTCATTGCTGCTTTTTTGGAAAACAGTAAAACCTTCAAATCAAGTTGTACAATAAAACTTAATACCGCTAAGCAAAGTATATTGCAATGGTGCTATACCGAAACACACAACAGGACTTGTCTGATATTTTTAAAATGTGTTTTAAACGTTGTCATGTATTACCGGACAAAGATTTCAACACAACTACGCAGTATATGTGCGTATATAAATATTTTTTCAAATTATTTTTTAATCCACGCAATAACAGTGTGTAAATATGTTAATCTGACGGATTCAAACCGGGTGATATTCGGAATATGGTTTACTTCCAGTAAATATTTTGTTCCGTTATCCCCGAGGATATAATCGTTTCCAATCATGTCCATCCGGAGTTTTTCCATCAGCTGTTTCGAATCTTCCAACAGTTCCGGATCGACCGGCATAAAGCAGGCTTCATCCGGATGTATCGATTTTAGCCAGGTTGCTCCTTCGAGCTTTATCTGCCAGGCTTCGGTACCGATAATCATGATCCGGACAGCCTCACCGCTAAAGAAAGGCTCAATCACGGAAGCTTCCTCACTTTTCCAGTATCCTGAAAAACGGTGTTTGTTTTCCCCGCAGTGCCAGTTGCCCCATTTTGCCACGGTATCCGTTTGAGTATCCATCTCGGTATCTTCCGAAATAAACCCTCTGGGTGAACTAAAACGGGAATACTGCATTGCTTTTACCAGGCACGGAATCTTTAGCCGGCAATCCATCATGCCAAGGGCATTTGGGAAACAATCGCCTCCCCATAGCGCCAGACCGGTTATAAAATCGAAATCGTTTTCATAAATTCCATAGTACACCACTTTGTCAATGGGCAGCATCCCTACTCCGGTTTGTTTTTCCATAAACAGCGTTCCGTCTTTGATCAGTATTTTCGGTGTGGCTTGATGCCAGACGATATGGCCCTGGTAATTCGCCTGTATAATGTCGTATTCTTCCGGTTCAATCCCCACTAAGGCTATCCGGTTGTATAACAGCTTATCCATGGTACATCCGTTTTAAATGTTCCTGATCCCGTCTGCCTGCCTGTCCTAAAGAACTTCCGTTGCAATAGCCAATATTTACAAAATCGTTTTCTTCGGTAATGATCGATTCTTTCCGGGTAACGGCTCCGGTATATCCGGAACCGTAATTGCCGGTAATTTTTTTGGTAGCCGGATCCACATTACCCCATTCCGGCGTTTTTCCATTGTAAAGCGGCTCCACAAAATAGATGATTCCTGTTTTTCCTGATTTCATTAAAAATCTTTCTGTTTCATCAGTATTGGTTAAAAACCTTTTTAAAATGTCTGGTCTCATAGCGTACCTTTTTTAAATTAAACTTCATTTTATTGTGGAACGGATCCGAATTGAACGAATACCTTCTGCGCTTCAGGCAGACGTGCACACCGGGTACACCACCATTCCGGCTGACTTTATGAGATTTCCGAGAGACAGTCGGAAATCCCAATAAGTCCGGTTCCTTTCTAAGAACTCCTGCGATTCCGGAAGGATTCGAACCTTCAACCTATTGATTAACAGTCAAGCGCTCTGCCAATTGAGCTACAGAATCTTTTGTAAGGGCATAAAAAAAGCACCTTGTATAAGGTGCTCATCAATTGTATAAGATTATCATGATCTTATGCATTATGGATACACCCGTATTCGCTGAAAGTCAAATCCAGTAAGAGGATTGCTTCCGATAGTATTTTTTACTGAATTGAAATTCATTTGTAATAGTGTTTTATATGTTGCCTGTATTCTTGTCATTGTTGTGCTGTAATTTTCTGCTGCAAAGATAAAGTTGAATTTTTCAACCGTGCAAGTATTTTTTAATTTATTTTTCTGATTATCAAATAGTTATATATAATTTTAAAGCAAAGCAATCCCTGTCCGCTAACGAAAGCGGTTTACTATTTTTCTCAAATGGCTGTCTCTCATCTGATTACTGTTCAAGGCTATTTAGGGCTATTATGATAATTCATTAAACATTTTTTTTCATTTTTTTATTCGGAATTCCATTCCGTAACTGTTTTTAACTGTTTTTCGCTGTTTGCAGCAACCTTTTTTGCATATCTGCAATAAAAAAAGCGCCCTGAAATCAGGACGCTTTGCTATATTTTTAAACGTTTCTTACAATTTTGCGGATTGTTTAAACATCAAAATAATACCCATACGCCCTACGTTTGGCCGGGAAATCCCCTCCTAAACGATTATTACTATCCTGTGATAGTACGGCGATATGTCTTTTTTGTGTTTTCATTCCGGTGCAAATGTAGGAAAAATTTCTTAACAAAAAAGCTCCGGATTTCCGGAGCTTTTCAAATCAAAAAAACGAAAAACTATTTTTTAATAATTTTCCGGGTGGCGGATTTGCCATTTTCAAAAGTGATCTGTAAAATATACATCCCTTCTGAAACTGCTGATAAATCAAGTGTATTGTTTTTATCTTCTTTTACCAGCTGTCCTGAATGGTTGTAAACTTTAACGGATTTCACCGCTGCATCCGACTGGATATTTACCACTGAAGTTGTTGGATTCGGATAAACAACATAGTTTGTTTTATCAAAATCACTATTACCCATGGTTTCCTCAACAAGCAGTGTATAATCTTCTGCCTGACCGTAGCTTTCCGTATTACAAGGAGCGATACTTTGTGATGCGAATTTTTTAAGCACTCTCATTCGGGTTGTTCCCAAAAAAGCTGTCTGCGGCACAGGAATCGTACCGGTTAATTCTTTTGTATCAATTCCCGTTGAGTTGCTAATATAACCCAGTTCATATCCTTCTTCCGTTTCGAACGTTCCGTTCTGATTCCAGTCGATATAAACTTTAAAATAGCTGCTCAAACTTCCATCTGTATTTCCTTTTAATTTAATAGGATAGTTTTGTCCTTTAACAACCGTTCCGGTAATTGCTGTAAAATCTTCATAGGCCGGACTTGTCAGGGCATTTGAAGTAACATTATTAATTCCTGCAAAATTAACCAGTGTGATCGGTTCCACTCCCTGAGGGAAAGCCGGCGTACAATAAACCGGTAACAGGTTGGTAATGGTAACTTGGATTTCACCAAAAATAGCCGTATCGGCAGTAGCGGTTGCTCTTACGGTAACCACTCCGTTTGTAACGGCCGTTACCAATCCTGTAGCAGAAACCGTTGCCATGCCCATATTATTGGAAACAGACCAGCTTACCTGCTGATTGGCATTTGCCGGTAAAGCCGCAGCTACTAACTGTAACGTACCGTGATTTGTGGTTATCGCTGCCGGTACATTATTTTCTGTAGTAACCACCACGCTGGTTACCGGAACAGTATTATCCGGTGCGGCATCAATTTTAAAATTGTCGAAAGAAAGATCATAATCTCCGGCTGTTCTGTTGGCCGTTACTCTTATGGAAACATACTGCGTTGCATAAGCCGCCAGAGAGTATACTTTACTGATATAATTACCGGTTCCCTGTTCATTCTCAATATTGGTGATATTGGTCCAGGTAGTGCCGAAATCCGTAGAAACTTCTACCGTATAATTACCCCATGTAGCCAAAGGGGAATAGGGTGTAGAAAAGGCAGATTGCTTATAGTCAAAACTCAACTGGTAGTTCGCCGGAAGCGGTCCTACATTTATGGTTTTGAATGTACCTGTCGGTGCCGTGTTGTATAAGTTTTTATAGATATTATTACCGGTATTTCCTGTCGCACCTCTCTCGGTTCCGATTGTCCATCCGGTAGTTGTCCATCCGTTCGGAGTTGTAGTTCCTGTAAAAGGCTCCAGCCAAGGTGCCGGAGTGGTCAATATGGTCGTAAAAGATGTTTTAGTCCAGTTACTTTTATCGTTAGCTCCACACACACTTCTCACAAATACATAATATGTTGTACCGGATTGTAACTGTCCGATAGTCGCGGTTGTTTGTGTTGTTTGCAATAAAAGATCCGTTAAACCAGGAGCCGTATTGGTGTCGGAAATAAAATATTCATATCCTCCGTTTGGCGCTCCTGCATTCGAATCGAAATTCCAGCTGATCGCCGCCTGATTCGGAGTAATTCCCGATACAGTAAGGGTAACCGGTGATAAACATGACGGAATTGCTTCCCATACCACATCGTCTACAAATACATTCGAATAGGTTGTACTTCCTTTTCTTTTTAATCCGATAAAAGAATCCGTACCGGTATAGTTTGTAAAATATACGGTAAACTCCTTGTATTCCGTTGTAAGTTCCGTAACACTTCCAAATGGGGTAAATACTGCTGTAGCACTATTGTTATCCAGCGTTCCGATCTGGATATTGTTTCCTGCCGTCGTAGAACTTCTTCTTGCCTTGAATCGCAATCTGTAGTTACCGGCATTTAAATTGGTTAACTGCGGGCTTACCAATATAACGTCTACACCGGCATTATCAGTATTCGCACCGGAATTGTATAGATTCACGGCATTAGGCGTACTGCTGCCACTGGTACTGCTCGTCGCAACCGATGAAGAGCCTGTACCGGTTCCTCTGATTATTTTACTCCAGCAACCGGCTAAATCCGGTGTAACGGCATTGTCGAAGTTTTCATTAAACGCCGCAACAGGAAGACACAAAGTGGTTAGATTTCCAACGCTTGAATAAGCACTGTTGCAACCGTTATTAGCTCTTACCCTGTAGTAATATTTTGTACTGTTGCTGATATTCTGAACTGCATACGTCAACGCTGCCTGTGCACTAAAAGGGGAACCGGCAATCTGACTGGTAAAATTAGCATCGGTAGCCACTTCAACAAAATAGGCAACTGCTGCTGCCGATCCGCCGGCAGAAGCAACCCAATTCAAATCGAAAGAAGTTGCCATAATGTTTGCATTTGTAACCGTTCCCGGTGCTGCCGGACAGGTGGTAATGTTTTGCGATACCGGATTGGCTGCATTATAAAGCGGTCCGCCAGAGCAGGCACTGTTATAGCCAAAAACGGTAAAGGTATAAGCCGTATTTCCGGTTAATGCTGAACTCACAAACGTTAGTGATGCGGTATTGGAAACAATATAACCGCCCAGTCCTGTTCCGGTGGCATAGGTCGTACCGTTAACCGGCGGCGTTGGAGCTGTTCCCAGCGGTGTTCTCACAACCAGGTATTTGTCAACTGCCGGTGATGCCGCTTCAAACACTCCGTTAACCGTAGTTCCGGCCACTGTTAGCACTAAATTGGATGGTTGTGCAACAGGTGCCACACATGGTGACGGTGGTGTCCATACAAAAGTATATCCGGATGTTGGCAATGAGGTTGAATTACAGGTAACACTTGACGAACTTGAGGTTCCCGCTGCGGTAGCCATCCAGTGGCTGTTTGCCGTTCCGCCTGCAGACCGGTTTGTATAATCCGCATCCGAAGCGCCTCTTAATCCAACCTGGACCAGTGCCGAAGTGGGCACTCCGGTGATTTTTAAATCATATACAATGGCGACAGTATTGTTTTCCCGCAAACGAATTTGAAAATTCCAGTCGAAATAACTGCTTACAGTAGCAGAAGACGAATACGGTCTGAAATGTTTCCACTCAATTACAAACTCACGGTTTGGAGCGGTTCCCACTACTTCATATCCTATGGATCCGGTTTTGCCCTCAATATTAAATAAGGCATTTAAATCGGAACCCACAGCACTGATTGCAGCAGTATATCCGGTACTGGTCGAGATCGGGCTTGTTAGCGACGAGCTCGGAGCGGTAGCTCCCAACGTAACAAAACCGTTTGTACTTACTTTCGCACCGGAATAAGCAATATTGTTCAGCGTAAAAGCAAACGGTATGCTATTGTCCGGAATAGTGTAGATCACATCGTCTAAAGAGGCCGAACCGGACAACGCTGTTGCTGTTGCCAGAACTACCGGATTGGCAAGTTCTGTATAAGTTCCCGGATTCTGGGAGAAAATGTAATTGGAAACCTGCGCAAAAGTGGTCGTTGGCAGGATAAAGAGTCCCAACAGAAAACATTTCATTTTCCATTGATACAACCTGAGGTTGCTTTGTTTTTTGTCATTTGAATACATAAATAAATAGTTTTACTGCATAGTTTTATTATTAATCCGGTAAAATTACTTATTTAGACTAAATAAAAATAAAAGAGATTTCTTAATGTCAAAAAATTATTTTTTTAGTTAATATTTATGTGGAATTTCCGGTTTTTAATAGATAAAATAATGCACCTGCTATTTTTATCCAAAATTTTAATGGTCGTCAAAAATGCTTTGCGGCTGCACCTTGCCCGGATTTTTAAAGAAAAAATAAAGCAGGACTCCTGCAAGGCCGAATCACCGTTATTATAGGGTCCCTTTTTAAAACTTTTTGTAACTTTAAGAACAATCAAAACGGCAGCTGTATGAAATCGTTTCGCTTCATTTTTTTAATCCTAATCACAACCCACATGACATTAAAAGCACAGGACTATAAAGAAGATATACTGGGAGCCGGTTTTGAGCAAACCGTTATCCGGCAGCCGGACGACTACGAAGGCAGCGTAATTACAACCCTGATCCGTAAAAAGGCAGTCCATACCACTAACAGGGCGGTACTGTACATTCACGGCTTTAACGATTATTTCTTCCAGAAGGAAATGGCGGAAGAATTTACCCGGCACAACTATAATTTTTATGCTGTTGACCTGCGCAAATACGGCCGCGCTCACCTGCCCCATCAAAAACTGAATAATGTCCGTGATCTAACCGAATATTATGCCGATATCGATTCGGCTTTACAGATCATTCAAAAAGAAGGGAATCAAAAAGTACTGTTGAGCGGTCATTCAACCGGAGGATTAGTAGCCGCACTTTATGCCGATTTGCATAACGGCAGTCCGCTTTTTAGTGCTGTGTTCCTAAACAGCCCGTTTTTTGATTTCAACATGAATGCCATCGTTAAAAAAATAGGGATTCCCTATATCGCTAAAAAAGGGTTGAAAAAACCGGATAAAACCATCAAAGGCGGTTTTACAGAACTCTATGGCAAAAGTCTGCATAAAAACGACTACGGCGAATGGGATTATAACCTGAACTGGAAACCGCATATCGCTCCCGAAGTTAATTATGGTTTTATCAGGGCGATTCATTCCGGTCATCAAAAAGTAAAAGACAGCCTGACCATTGATAAACCTGTTTTAGTGCTGTTTTCTAAAAAATCCATAACCGAAAAAAAGTGGAGTGATGTCCTTTTTACCGGCGATGCAATTCTAAACGTTAAGGATATCGAATCGGGTGCCCGAAAAATAAAAGGATTAGTAACCCTTAAGCCCATTGATGGTGGGCTGCACGATTTGATTCTTTCTCCAAAACCGGTAAGGGAGAATGTCTATAAAGTGCTGTTTTATTGGCTTGATGACTTTATGAATTAATGTTATTCCGCTTTATTTTACTATTTTAGCCAAAATAAAACTGTTAATTTTTTTTAAATAATAACACTTAATCTGTAGCTTTTAAGAACTTTTTAACAAAAAACAAGTTTAGTCTTTAAAAAAATAAGAAAACACTAATTCTCACATTATGAGAACAATTTAATTCCTAAAACAAGCTGTTTATAGTATTTTTGTACTAATATTGTTATAGTGAACCATTACAATTTTAACATAATACTAATTCGTTAGATTTATATTATAGTATTATTAACTGATCAATGACTAATAAGCCATTAAGTACTTCCCTTTTATTAGTTTTGTTATTTTCCCAGCTTGGATACAGCCAGACTGGAAAAATAACCCAAAAAGAGATTTCTAAAATGATTACTGCTTCCAGTGATTACATGCTCAACCTGAAGTGTGAAGAATCGCTGAATCTCGCCAAAAAAGCACTGAATCAGGCCTATCAGATCAACGACAAAGCTCTTATTGCCAAAGCGTATAACATTATCGGACTGAACTATGAAGAGTTTTCCGATTTTAAAAAGGCGATTACCTACTATGAAAAAGGGCTTCACTATGCTAATCAGACAACCAACGATACCATTAAAGACTGGCTGCACAACAACCTGGGCAGCGCCTATTGTTTCCATAAACTTGATTTTGAAAAAGGAATTGACCATTATAAAAAAGGACTGTTCTATTCTAAGAAATTAAAGGATACCAACGAAATTATTTATACCCGGCTGAATATTGCCAGTGCCTATTTTGAGATTAAAGACTTTCAAAAAGGAATTTACTACCTGAAAGACATTGAAAATATTGTCATGGAAAGTGATGAACTGGAAGCTAAAATTTCCCTTAATTCTCTTTTAGGTTCTTATTATACGCATACCAACAATTTTAAAACTGCAGAAGCTTTCTATCAGAAAGCCCTGGAGCTTTGCGAAAAAAACAAGATCGAATTCCTGCAAACCAATGCCTGTGAGCTCTACAAAGATTTTGCGCAATACTACTTTAAAATTAAGGACTATAAAAATGCCTACCTGTATCTTGACAAATACACCACTACCAAAAACAAGATCTATAACGATCAGCGGATCAGTGAGGTTGAAAAAGCCGGAAATCAGATTGAACTGGATGAATACAAAAGACAGATCAGCCAGATTGAAAGTGAAAAGCAATTACAGGCAAGAAGCTTGCATCAATCGCGAATTATCGTTGTATTGTTTATCATCACATTACTGTTTTTACTGCTCTTCCTGTTCTCTTTATATAAGAACAATGAGATCCGTAAAAAGATCAACCGCGACCTGAAAACGGCTAATAAACAGCTTCAAAAAGCAAAAGAACAGGCCGAAGAAGTATCCCAGCTAAAATCCCAGTTCATTTCGACAATTAGTCACGAATTGCGAACACCGCTTTACGGTGTGGTGGGTATTACCGATATCATTGCCGATGAGCACAAAGAATTGTCCAACAGTTCCTATCTGAAATCGTTGAAGTTTTCGGCAAGATACCTGTTGTCTTTAGTGAACGATATTTTACAGGTTTATAAAATTGATGAAAAGAAAATAACCCTCGACAACACGGCTTTTAATGTTATTGAAGACCTGCACCAAGTAACGGACAGCCTGATGTTCCTGGCTGAGAAAAATCAAAACAAACTGACGCTTGAAGTGGACGAAGATATCCCGCAGCTGTTAATCGGCGACCGGGTGCGTTTGTCGCAGATCTTTATGAACCTGATTGGGAATGCACTTAAATTCACCCATAACGGACAGGTAAAAATCAACGTACAGCTGCTCCGGACCGAAGGCACATTCGTTTACCTGCAATTTGAGGTAATCGACAACGGTATCGGAATTGCCGAAGCCGACCAGGAAAAGGTTTTTGAAAAATTCGTACAGATCGAACGCAAAGAAGACGACTATCAGGGAACCGGTCTGGGACTGCCTATCGTTAAACAGCTAATCGGGCTTTTTAATGGTGAAATACACATTGAAAGTGAGGAAAATGTAGGAACCAAAATGACCTTTATCATTGGTTTTGAATCCGATAAGGACAAAATAAAAGAATATACCAATGATCTGGAAGTGGATTTTGTACACCAGAAAAGCTATAAAATACTGGTGGTGGAAGACAACAAAATCAACCAGCTGGTTACCAAGAAAATACTGGACGACAGCAATTTTGAAAGTATTATTGTCGACAACGGCTACCATGCCATTGAACTGCTCGAAAAAGAATCCTTCGATATCGTATTAATGGACATTAACATGCCTATGATCAACGGTTTTGAAACCACCAGGCTCATCCGGGAAAAAGGCATCACGATTCCTGTTATTGCGCTTACAGCTTTCGACAAACAGGAAATATCCGAACAGGTATATGCTTCCGATATGAACGGCATTATCATAAAACCTTTCGAACCCAAACAGCTGTATCAGATGATTGTAAACCTGTGTCAGCCGGTAGCCTAACCGATAATCCGGTTATCTTTTAAAAAAAATACGGCAGTAATCCGCAGTACATGTTTCCGATAATCGTTTAACTTTCCTACTTTTACCATTCCTTAACCACCAATCGAATGATTAAAATCCTGCTGCTGGAAGACGATTTAGTACTCTCTAAAGAAATTCATGACTTTTTAAAATCAAAAGACATCGAATGCGACTGCGTTTTTGACGGAGAAGTTTTTTTCAGACAACTAAAAACCGATAAATACAATATCTATTTACTCGATATCAATGTACCAAAGCTGAACGGATTGGATGTTTGTACCAAAATCAGGGAAACAGACAAAACCACCCCTATTTTGATGATTAGTGCCTATGGTGATCTGACCGATAAAGTGGATGCCTTCCAGCTGGGAGCCGACGATTACCTGGTAAAACCGTTTCACCTGGAAGAACTGCTGATACGGGTACTGGCGTTACTGCGCAGAAGCAGCACCCCGCAAAATGAAGAAGAACTGATCGTTATAGACGACCTGGAAATCTCACCGTCTACCATGACCGTAAAACGCGCCAATACCGTTATCGAACTCACCCAGAAAGAATACCAGCTGTTGTTATTACTGGCACGGGCAAAAGGCAGAACGCTTTCCAAACAAAGTATTTCCGAGCAAATCTGGGATGCACATTTTGACACCAACCTGAATACCATAGAAGTGTATATCAATTTCCTGAGAAAGAAAATTGACCGGAATTATGAAACCAAACTGATTCACACCCGCCCCGGATTCGGATATTACCTAAAAGACGAATAATGACTTTAAAAAGACGAATAGCCGTAAACGTAAGTATTGCTTTCTCCGTAATTTACGGCATATCCGCTATTTTCATTTATATCTCTTTTTCTTCTTTCAGAAAAGAAGAATTCATGGAACGCCTGGAAGAAAAAGCGCTTACCACAACCAAACTGTTACTTGAAGTAAAAGACATTGACAATCAGATTTTGAAGCTGATAGATCAAAATACAATCAATAAATTATATAACGAAAAGACGCTTATTTTCGACAGCCGCTACAAACTGATCTACAGCAGTATTGACGATGCTTCCGTGAAATGGGACGTCAATTTTTTACAGAATATCAAGAAACACAAAAAAATATATTCTTTCGAAAAAGAAAAAGATGTCCTCGGGGTTTTCCACATTTACAACAATACCGACTATTATATCATCATTGCCGCCGAAGACAAATCGGGAATCAGCAAGCTCGAATATTTATACCAGATCCTGATCATTTCCTTCTTTATCGGAACCACTCTGGTTTGGCTGACAACCTATTTCTTTATCCGGAAACTGCTGGAACCGCTGGACAATTTCCAGAAGATCATTACCAGTATCTCCATTAACAAACTGAATACCCAGCTCATTGAATCCTCAAAAGCAGACGAAATTAACGTACTGTCCAAAGCCTTCAACCAGATGCTGCTGCGTATTGAAAAATCCTATCTGGCGCAAAAAGAGTTTACCTCCAATGCCTCACACGAGCTGCGAACACCCATAAGCCGGCTGACGCTGCAACTGGATAACCTGATCCAGCAGGGCGGCCATTCCGAAAACACGCTCAATTACCTCAATAGCATGAGCAAAGACGTCAGCCAGATTTCCGACCTGATCAACTCCTTGCTATTGTTGGCCCAGATTAACGCTTCCAGCTTTAGCAGCGGTTTCCAGAAGGAACGTATCGATGAAATAATCTTCCAGGAATATGAAAAAACGGTAAAAAACTTTACCGATTTCCAGATGAACTTCGAAATCAGCAATAGCGAATCCGACCTCGAAATCAGAGGCATCAAATCGTTACTGGAAATCGTGTTTGGCAACCTTTTTAAAAATGCCTACCTCTACTCTTCCGACAAAAAGATCAACGTTGCCATCGAAGACAGCAACGACGGAACTGTGGTGATACAACTCAGCAATAAAGGCGAAAAACTGCCGCCGGAAGAAGAGAAAAAGATCTTCAACTCATTCGTAAGGGGAACCAAGAACCAGACCATTCAGGGTTCCGGTCTGGGATTGCGCATTGCCAAGCGAATCCTGGATCTCCACGAAGCAAAACTGGCGTATACGTACATTGATCAAACCGGATTTCATCAGTTTACAATTATTTTTCCTACTTAATTCTTTCATAAAAACCACCTTAAATGCATTTTTAAGCTTTTTTTAAGGTCGGCTTTAAGGCTGTTTTAAGGTACGTGATAGCATCTTTGTAAAGAATTTAATTCTTTTACAGATGAGAGTACTACCTTTTATATGCACACTGCTATTTTTTCAGCTGACTTTTTCGCAGAAAGCGCTTACGCTAAAAGACTGCGAAGATGCCATGCAGCAAAATAACTACCAGCTACTGGCCGAACAATACAATATCACCGCTTCCAGAGCTGCCGTTATTCAGGCTAAAATCTGGGATCATCCCAATCTTTCCCTTGCCGTTAATGCTATTAACCCCGATGAAAAGAGATATTTTGATGCCGGTAAAAACGGGCAGAAAGCGATTGCTGTAGACCAGCTAATCCACATTGGCGGTAAAAAGAGAAATGAAATCAAACTGGCCAAATCCAATGTAGCTCTTGCCGAACTGCAATTTGAAGAATTAATGCAGGATTTAAAGCACGAATTAAGACAAAGCTTCTATGCGGTTTTCTTCGACCTGAAAAAAATTGCCAGCATCGAATCGCAGACCAAACAAATCGAAGACCTGCTGCAATCGTATGAAGTACAGGCAGACAAAGGGAACATTCCGTTAAAAGATGTGGTAAGACTACAGTCCTTACTGTTAAACCTTAAAAATGACCGTATCGCTATCCAGAAAGAAATAACCGAGCAAAAAAAGAGCCTGGTTATCCTGACCGGAATAGATGAAGAAATTGTACCATCGGCCGACGAAAATGAACTGATCCTGACCTTTAACGCTCCAAAATATAACGAAAGCGAATTATTCAATATTGCCAAAGAAAAAAACCCGGAATACCTGAGCTCCCTGAAACAGGTGGAAAGTCAGGAACTGGCCGTAAAACTGCAAAAATCCCTTTCCGTACCGGATATCACTGCCGGACTTGCCTACGATCAGGTGGGTGGTGCGTTTAAAAACGAGGTAAACTTTACATTGGGCATCCCGCTTCCGCTTTGGAACAGAAACAAAGGAAACATTAAAGTAGCCGAAGCACAACTGGGCCAGGTAAAAGCAAACAAAGACTTTAAAACCTTAGAATTAAAAAATGAAGTCAACGGAGCGCTTTCTATCTGGAAAGAACAAAAAACACAATATACGTCCCTGTCCAAAACCATCAACCAGAACCTTGATCTGGTTTACCAGGGCATTCTGAAAAACTTTCAGCGACGCAATATCTCATTATTAGAGTTCACCGATTTTATGGAAAGCTATAACCAAAGCACATTACAGCTGAACGAAATGAGAAAACAACTGATACTATCCGGAGAACAAATCAATCATATTACCAATACAACTATTTTCTAAGATGAAATATACATTTATAACTTGCCTGTCCCTGCTTGCTTTACTTTCTTGTCAGGACAAAGAAAAAAAAGCAGAAATAAAAGAAACCTTCGTGCTAAGCAATAAAATGCTGCAAACAACCAAAACGGCACCGGTAACCCTACAGCCGCTGCGAAACGAGTTGAATTATTACGGTAAAATCACGACCGATAACAACAAAACCATTGAAGTATTCCCGGTTGTTGGTGGTAGTGTTGCAAAAGTATATGTACAATTGGGTGATTATGTAAACAAAGGCCAGCTGCTGGCAACCATCAGAAGTACCGAAGTAGCCGATTTTGAAAAACAACTGGACGATGCTAAAAACGATGTGATTGTGTCCAAAAACAACCTGAAAGTAGCTCAGGAACTATTTGAAGGAAAATTAAATTCCGACAGAGATGTTATTGAAGCTAAAAGCAATTACGACAAAGCCAAGTCCCAGTTGCAGCGCATCCAGGAAACGTATAAGATATACAATATCAAATCAGGTGCTATCTATGAAGTGCGTTCCCCGTTGAGTGGTTTTATCATCCAGAAAAACATCAACGAAAACATGCTGCTTCGCGACGACCGCAGCGATAATATTTTTGACATCGCCGAAATCAACGATGTATGGGCTATCGCCAATGTAACCGAAAGTGAGATCAACGAGATCAAACTGGGCGAAAATGCGGCCGTATCCACGTTGAGTTACCCTGATAAAATATTCAGCGGAAAAGTCGACAAGATTTTCAACATCATCGATCCGGATACGAAAGCCATGAAAGTGCTGATCAAACTGAATAATCCCGATTATGTCCTGAAACCGGAAATGAGAGCATCGATCAAGATCTCTTATGTGGAAAAAGACAAAGAAATGCTTTCTGTTCCCGCTTCCGCTGTGATCTTTGACAAGAGTAAGAATTTTGTAATCATTTATAAAGACCGGAACAATATCGAAACCCGACAGGTTGAAGTATTCCGCCAGGTTGGAGACACCGCCTATATTTCTTCCGGAATCAGTGCAGGAGAAAAAGTAATGACACACAATCAATTGCTAGTTTATGGCGCCTTAAATGATTAATCATGAATAAATTTATCAGAAACATAATTGCTTTTTCCCTAAAGAACAAAGCATTCACCTTTTTTTGGGTTGGAATTCTTGTCATATCAGGATTTGTAGCCTTTAAAAACATGCCCATCGAAGCCTTCCCGGACGTAACCAATACCCAGATTATTATCGTTACCGAATGGAATGGCCGAAGCGCCGAAGAAATTGAACGTTTTGTAACGACTCCTATCGAGATTTCGATGAACTCTGTTCAGAAAAAAACGAGTGTGCGAAGTATTACAATGTTTGGTCTGTCGGTTATCAAAATTATCTTTGAAGATGATGTCGACGACTTTTTTGCCCGCCAGCAGGTAAACAACCAGCTGCGTACCGTTTCCCTGCCCGATGGTGTGGATCCGGACGTACAGCCGCCTTACGGACCAACAGGGGAAGTATTCCGCTATGTGCTGAAAAGTAAAGACCGGGACACCCGCGACCTGCTAACCTACCAGAACTGGGTAATTGACCGTCAGTTAAGAGCCGTTCCCGGTGTAGCCGATGTAGTTGCTTTTGGCGGACAGGAAAAAACCTATGAGATCAGTGTAGATCCGGGACGTTTGTCTAAATACAACATTACACCGCTGGAAGTATTTGATGCGGTAAACAAAAGTAACCTGAACGTAGGTGGTGACGTTATCGAGAAGAACGGCCAGGCCTATGTGGTTCGTGGTGTCGGGTTGTTAAGCTCCATTGAAGACATCCAGAACATTATTGTGGCCGATGCCGGCGGTAATCCCGTATTGGTAAAAAACCTTGCCGATGTGGCCGAAAGCTCCTATCCGCGTGTCGGACAGGTTGGTCTTGACAAGAACAACGATGTTGTGGAAGGAATTATCGTGATGCGAAAAGGCGAAAATCCGAAAGAAGTACTGACGAAAATCAAGGAAAAAGTAAACGAAATTAACGATAACGTATTGCCGAAAGACATCAAAATGGTTACTTTTTACGACCGTGATGACCTGATGAATTTTACAACCGCAACCGTAATGCACAACCTTTTTGAAGGAATCATTTTCGTAACCGTAATTGTATTCCTTTTTATGGCCGACTGGCGAACGACTTTAACCGTTGCCATCATCATACCGCTGTCGCTGCTTTTTGCCTTCCTGTGTTTGAAAATAAAGGGCATGAGTGCCAACCTGCTGTCCTTAGGAGCCGTCGATTTCGGTATCATTATTGACGGAGCCGTCGTCATGGTCGAAGGGATATTTGTAACGCTGGACCATCTCGCCCATAAAAAGGGTATGAAAGCCTACAACAAGCTGGCTATTGGTAGCGTGATCAAAAAAACCGGTACAGAAATGGGGAAAGCTATTTTCTTCTCCAAACTGATCATCATTACCGCCCTGATCCCTATTTTCTCTTTCCAGAAAGTAGAAGGAAAAATGTTTGCACCGTTAGCCTATACCCTTGGTTTTGCCTTACTGGGAGCCTTGCTGTTCACGCTTACGCTGGTGCCGGTATTGTCCCATATATTACTGAATAAGAACGTTAAAGAAAAGAACAACCCGTTTGTGAACTTCTGGAACAGAATCGTAGAAAAAGGATTCCGCTTCACCTTTAAACACAAACAAAAAACACTGTTCGTTTCGATAGCCTTTATGATTTTAACCTTTATATCGGCCAAGTTTTTAGGAACGGAATTTTTACCGCAGCTTAATGAAGGAGCTTTATGGGTAACGGCCGAAATGCCTATCAGTACGTCGCTTCCGGAAAGTAATAAAATATCGGCCGAAATACGGACCATCCTGGGAAGCTTCCCGGAAGTGGAACAGGTATTGTCGCAAACCGGAAGAAGTAACGACGGAACCGACCCGAACGGATTTGGATTTGCCCAGTTCCAGGTTGACCTTTATCCGAAAAAAGAATGGAAAAGACACATATCGCAGGAACAGCTCATAGACCAGATGGATGCCAAACTGAAACAGATTCAGGGAATCACCTATAACTATTCGCAGCCGGTAATTGACAACGTGGCAGAAGCGGTAGCCGGATTTAAAGCCTCCAATGCCGTAAAAATTTACGGGGACGACCTGAACAAACTGGATGAACTGGCCACCAAAGTATTGGCACAGATCAGAAATATTGACGGTATTAAAGACGTGGGTATATTAAGAAACGTCGGACAACCGGAAGTAAGCGTTATCCTGGACAGGGAAAAAATGGCCGCTTATGGTGTTACCCTTGCCGATGCACAGGCAGTACTGGAAATGGCTTTTGGAGGAAAAACAGCCACCCAGAAATATGAAGGAGAGAAAAAATTTGATGTTCGTGTCCGTTATACAAAAGAATACCGAAAAGATGAAAAAGATCTGGCACAATTAAAGGTTCCGACCATTGACGGCGTAAAAATCCCGTTAAAAGAGATTGCCACGATTAAAAAGATCACCGGACCGGCTTTTATTTACCGCGACAACACCAAACGTTTTATTGCCGTTAAATTCTCTGTACGTGACCGTGATTTAGGAAGTACTATTGCCGAAGCACAATCGGTTATCAATAAAAAAGTAGAGCTTCCTTCCGGATACAGCTTCGGATGGACCGGTGAATTTGAAAACCAGGTAAGAGCGACACAACGTTTAAGCCAGGTCGTACCGATCAGTCTGGTTGGGATATTCGTCTTGCTCTTTATCATGTTTGGTAACATCAAAGATTCCCTGTTAGTACTGGCTAATGTACCGTTTGCCGTAATCGGTGGTATTATTGCGCTGCACGTAACCGGTATGAACTTCGGGATTTCGGCAGGTGTCGGATTCATTGCCCTGTTTGGTATCTGTATCCAGAACGGTGTGATCCTGATATCCGAGTTCCATAAGAACCTCAAGGAAAAGCTCACGCTCAATGAAGCCATTATTGAAGCTGTAAAAATCAGAACCCGTCCGGTAGTAATGACTGCTTTAATGGCTTCCATCGGATTGTTACCGGCAGCGATTTCAACCGGAATCGGTTCCGAGTCACAAAAACCGCTTGCTATCGTAATTATTGGCGGACTGATAACCGCAACCATATTGACACTGTTGGTATTCCCGATTATCTTCTGGATATTCAACAAGAAAAAGCATCAGCCAATTGATTGATTGTAAACAATTTTTTATTTGTTATTTTGGTTATTTGGAAAGGCCTCATCTCCGGATGAGGCTTTTTTTATGCCGCTTTTATTACAACGGTAAAACAGGGTTCCTTTTTTAATGATTTCATAACATTATTTGGTCTCATTTTATATTAACGATAATAATCAGACATAATCATCGTTTTTGTTGCTTATAAACTACTGAAAGGGTAATTTTACCTTGTGCAAAAAATCTATATCTACATATTAGTTTTCTTGATCGGCTCCAGTAACAGCTTTTTTCAGCAGTTCTACAAACTGCCGGTGCTGTTTCAGCATTATATGGAGCATCAGCAGCACGATGATATCGATTTTGTAAAATACCTTTCCATGCACTATTGGGGTCAGGATGATAACGATAATGATCAGGAACGCGACATGCAGCTTCCGTTCAAAAAAATCGACCTGCACACCGCCCAGCTTGTATTTGTTCCGCTCGACCGACCTGTTGAGTTCCCGTCCTGCCCTGTTATCTTAAAGGATCAGCGACCAATAATATACAAACCCACTTTTCATACCAATCCGGCATTAGCCTGCCTGTTCCGGCCACCTTCAGCATAATTGCCTTGTTAGAAAATACTTTCGGAAGTTAAAACAGCCTTGTTTTAGCCTCCCTGCTATTTATTCAAATACATCCAATTATGCTTAATAAGATCATTCAATTCTCAGTTAAAAATAAACTGGCAATTGGCATCTTCACTATACTGTGGATTCTCTACGGATGCTATGAAGTGAGCCGTTTGCCAATAGATGCCGTACCGGACATTACAAACAATCAGGTACAAATCATAACGACCGCACCGTCACTTGGTGCCGAAGATGTGGAACGGCTCATCACCTTCCCTGTCGAACAGGCCGTCAGTAATATTCCCGGATTAAAGGAAAGTCGCAGTATTTCGCGGTTCGGACTCTCTCTGGTAACGATCGTACTGGAAGATGATGCCGACATATACTGGGCACGCCAGCAGGTAACGGAACGGTTGCAACAGGTTAAAATAGACGAAAAGGCCAATGCGCCCGAACTGGCACCCGTGACTACCGGTTTGGGAGAAATCTACCAGTATGTTTTAAAGCCGAAACCGGGTTATGAGGCTAAATATTCCCTGGCCGATTTGCGGACAACCCAGGATTGGGATGTACGCCGGCAGTTACTGGGAACCAAAGGTGTAGCCGATGTTGCCACTTTTGGCGGTAACCTCAAACAATATGAAGTGGCAGTAAGCCCGTCGCGTTTAAAATCGTTAAACCTTACCATAACCGATGTGTTTACCGCCTTAAGCCGGAACAACCAGAATACCGGAGGTTCTTATATCGAAAAAGGTCCTACGGTATTGTATATCCGCAGCGTTGGTCTGGCCAGAAGCATTGGCGATATCGAAAATATTGTTGTCAAAAACCTGCACAACGGTGCCCCGGTACTGATTAAAAATGTAGCCAACGTTAAAATAGGTTCCGCGGTGCGCTATGGTGCACTGACCACTGATGATAACGGCGAAGTCGTGGGCGGTATCGTTATGATGCTGAAAGGACAAAACTCTTCGGAAGTAATTAAAAACGTTAAAGCGCGGATAGCAGAAATACAGGGACGTTTACCGGATGGTCTGGTTATTGAACCTTTCCTGGACAGAACCAAAATGGTGGACAATGCCATTGGAACCGTTGAAAAAAACCTGATTGAAGGCGCTTTAATTGTAGTGCTGATACTGGTGCTTTTCCTGGGTAATCTGAGAGCCGGACTGATCGTGGCTTCCGTAATTCCGCTTTCGATGCTGTTTGCCATTATCATGATGAACACCTTTGGCGTGAGCGGCAACCTGATGAGTCTTGGCGCACTGGATTTCGGGCTCATCGTTGACGGTGCCGTCATTATAGTCGAAGCTATTTTACACCATCTTCACAGTGCCAAAAAATACAAAACAGTCAATACTATCTCGCAGGCAGAAATGGACGAAGAAGTTTCGGGTTCGGCTTCCCGCATGATGAATGCTGCCGTATTCGGTCAGATCATTATTCTGATCGTGTACCTGCCGATACTTTCCCTGCAGGGTATTGAAGGGAAAATGTTTAAACCCATGGCACAAACCGTTGCCTTTGCAATATTGGGTGCTTTTATTTTATCGCTCACGTATGTACCAATGGTCAGTTCCCTGTTTATCAGTAAAAAAATAAGCCACAAGGCAAACCTTTCCGATAGGGTCATGCAAAAACTGGAACGTGTTTATGAAAAGGCGCTGGCAAAAGCACTTCGTTTTAAAAAAGGACTGGTTGGAGCTTCTTTTGCCCTTTTTGCGCTGGCTGTATTGGTCTTTACACAGATGGGCGGTGAATTTATTCCGCAACTGGAAGAAGGCGACTTTGCCGTAGAAACCCGTTTGTTATTAGGGACTAACCTCTCGACCACTACCGCAACTATCGAAAAGATATCCAAAGAGCTGAAAGCAAAATATCCCGAAGTCCAAAAAGTCGTTTCCCGCATTGGCAGCGCCGAAATCCCTACCGACCCGATGCCTATTGAAGGCGGTGACATGATTATCGTGCTGAAAGACAAATCAGAATGGATCAGTGCCAAAACCTTTCCGGAAATGGCCGATAAAATGGCCGCAACAGTGCAACAGGTCGCACCCGGCGTATCGACCGGGTTTCAGTTTCCCGTTCAGATGCGGTTTAACGAGCTGATGACCGGAGCCAAACAGGATATTGTCTGTAAGATTTACGGGGAAGATCTGGACAAACTGGCGGTATATGCCGAAAAACTGGGCAGTATCAGTAAAACGGTTTCCGGAACTGCCGACTGGTATATTGAAAAAGTAACCGGAATGCCGCAGATCGTCATCCATTACAATTGGGCAGAAATAGCCAGATACGGGCTGTATATCGACGATATTAACCGTACTGTAAATGCGGCTTTTGCCGGTGCGGTTGCCGGACAGCTCTATGAAGGCGAGAAAAAATTTGACATGGTTGTTCGTGTGGAAGATGCCGGAAGAAAGGATATAAACGATGTCCGCAATTTATTAATCGCTACTCCGTCCGGTGTTCAGATTCCGCTGTCGCAGGTAGCAGCGGTGGAAGAAATTGAAGGTCCCAACCAGATTCAGCGCGAAAATGCCAAAAGAAGGATTATTGTAGGCTTTAATGTCCGTGGCCGTGACGTACAGTCGATCGTTCAGGAATTACAGCAAAAAGTAAATGCCGAAATTAAATTTGATTCCGGTTATTACATTACTTACGGCGGTGCTTTCGAAAACCTGCAACAGGCAAAACAACGTTTAGGAATAGCGGTTCCGGTAGCTTTGTTCCTGATTTTTGTAATGCTCTATTTTGCGTTTTCATCGCTAAAAGAAGGCGCTATCATCTACACGGCAATTCCTTTATCGGCTATTGGCGGTGTCTTTGCTTTAGCCTTGCGGGGCATGCCTTTTAGTATCTCTGCCGGCGTTGGTTTTATTGCGCTGTTTGGTGTTGCTGTGTTAAACGGTATCGTACTGATCTCGGAGTTTAACCGTATCAAAAAAGCCGGTACAATAACCGATCCGCTGCAGCAGGTCATGACCGGTACCAAAAACCGGCTGCGTCCGGTACTCATGACGGCTGCCGTAGCCTCACTGGGATTCTTACCGATGGCGCTCAGCAACGGTGCCGGCGCAGAAGTACAGCGCCCGCTGGCTACTGTAGTGATTGGCGGTCTGATTACCGCTACCCTGCTCACCTTGTTTGTACTACCTGCCTTATATCTTATGTTTTATAACACAATTGATTTTTCAAAAATGAAAACAAAATTGAATTTTAAAAATAAGCTGCCTTTATTATTTTTGGGGCTGCTTTCCTCCTATATCGTACAGGCACAGCAGCCAAAAGAAATCACACTGAAACAATCGGTTGCACTGGCCCTGCAAAACAATTACCAGGTACAGGGAGCCCGGTTAAGCGAGCAATCTGCTAAACTGCTCCAAAAAACGGCTTTTGAGCTTCCCAAAACCCAATTGGATATGGACTACGGACAGTTTAACAGCCGGCTGAACGATACCCGTTTCGGTGCCAGCCAGTCCTTTAGTTTTCCAACAGTTTACACCAACCAGAAAAAGCTGCTGCAAGAAAACTATGCTGCCGCACAGGCTAAGACCCAACTGACCCAGCAACAGCTAAAAAGCCATGTCAGCAGTCTTTTTTATGAGCTGTTATGGCTGCAACAGAAGAAAACCTTACTGGTATATGCCGACAGTATTTATCGTTTGCTGGAAAACAAAGCCAACCTGCGGTTTACCAAAGGCGCTACAGACGTACTGGAAAAAGCAACCGCACAATCCAACCGGCAGAAATATACCAATCAGCTGCAGCTGCTTGCCAAAGACATCAGCATACGCCAGCAGCAGTTTAACCTGCTGTTACAGGACAGCATACCGTATGTTCCGAAGCACGACAGTTTAAAAATAGAAGTACCGGCTTTGCTATTCAAAACCGCCGATGTCGCACAGCTGCCTGCCATGCAATGGAGCCGTCACCAGACCGAAGCCGCCAAATGGCAATGGAAAACAGAACGTTCCAGAATGTTACCCGACTTTGTACTGGGCTATAATAACCTGAGCATTACAGGCATGCAAACATCCGCAAACGGTACAGACGTTTATTACGATCGCAACGACCGTTTTCATTATGTAACCGTAGGATTGACCATTCCGGTGTTTTTTTCGGCACAGTCAGCCCGGATAGCAGCGTCCAAAGTGGAATGGCAGTCTGCACAAAAACAGCAGGAATTACTGCTGTTACAGCTAAAAACCAATTCCGGTACTGCGCTGCAGGAGGTTGAAAAATATACCGAAGCCCTGCATTATTATGAAACGGAAGGTTTAAAAAATGCCGACACCATCATTAAGGCTGCAAACCGGCAGTTTGAAAGCGGTGCAATAGATTACCTGCAATGGGTACTGGTTATCAATCAGGCTATCGCTATTAAAAATGACTACCTGGATGCCGTTAACGCATATAACCAGGCCGTTATACAAGTACAACAACTTCACAATTTATAATATTCAACATGAAACACTATATCCTGATTTTCGCCTACCTCTTTTTACTCACCGGTTGCAGTAACAAAAAAGAGACTCCGGAAACCACTGCCGGAAAAACAGTTCCTACTGTGGTTTCCCTGACTGCCACACAAATAAAAAATGCCGGAATCGCATCCGCTTTACCGGTCGTACAGGATGTTCAGGGATCTTTATTGCTCCAGGGTTCGGTGAGCGTTCCGCCGCAAAGTACCGTAAGCCTTAGCTTCCCGTTGGGCGGCTACCTGAAACACACTGCGATGCTACCCGGTATGTACGTTCGAAAAGGCCAGGTTCTGGCTACTATGGAAGACATACAGTTCATACAGCTGCAACAGGATTTTTTAACGGCAAAAGAGCGTTTTCTTTTAGCCGATAAGGAATACAAACGTCAGAAAGGACTGAATGAAAGTAAAGCCAGCAGTGATAAAGTTGCCGAACAGGCACATACTGAAAGACAAACCCAGCAGATCGATATGGCTTCGCTTGCGCAGAAATTACGCCTGATTGGTATCAATCCGGAAAAGCTGAATGCTGCTACTATTTCCAAAACGGTAGCCATTGTTTCCCCGATTACCGGTTTAGTGGCAAAAGTAAATGTCAATGTGGGCAAATATACTGCTCCCACCGATGTGCTGTTTGAACTGGTGGATACAAAGGACCTGCTTCTGACGCTGAATGTTTTTGAAAAAAATGTGGACCAGGTCAGCATTGGTCAGACCGTTATGGCATATTCGAACAATGACCGCAATAAAAAATACAAAGCCAGCATACAGTATATCAATACAACACTCAACTCAGACGGCGCGATGGAACTGATTTGTAAGTTCGACAAGATCGATGCGGCTTTATTACCGGGATTGTTTATGCAGGGCGAAGTTGCCGTCCGGAACAACAAAGGTCTTTCCGTTCCGGAAGATGCTGTTGTCCGCTGGCAGAACCGTTACTATGTCTTTACCGAGCAAAAAGAAGGTACTTATACAATGATTCCGGTCGATTTGGGAAATGCCCATAACGGAATCCGGCAGATTATAGCTTCCTCAATACAAACAAACTCAAAAATAGTCGTTAAAAATGCCTATACCTTATTGACAAAATTAATGAACAGTACCGAAGAATAATGGTACTGTACCGTTTAGATTGTTGCTTTGTTTATTGAAAAGGGCCTCCTCTCCGGATGAGGTCTTTTTTTGTTTAAAATTGTTTGCTTTTGCCGGAAATGAGCCGTTACGGTACAATTAATCCGTTTTTATAGTTCAGAATATATTCCACGGTATCTTTTTCAGATTGCGTTTCATAGATAATTAACTGCCCGTTTTCATTTTTAAACGAACCGCTTTCTATTGTTTCGCCTTTTCTGTTTTTTGAGAAGTCCACATTCAGCAGTCTTCCATCGGCATAATGCCTTATGGTGTGGAGCTGCCCGTTATTAAAATACCAGATCCATTTGCCGTCCATTTTCCCGTTAACCAAATTTCCTTTACCGTAGAATTTCCCGTTTTGATGGTAAAATTTCCAGCTGCCAACCTGTTTTCCGTTGTCAATTTTCCCGATCTGTCTTAATTTCCCGTTTTCGTGATACACTTTGCTGGTACCGGTTTCAACATTGTTTTTAAAGCTGCTTTTCATATAAAGCCGATCCTTTTCATCATAATACCTCCAAACACCCTGTTTTTGGTTGTTGACCATTTTTCCAACCAGCTTGCGATTTTTGCTATCCCTTTCGGAGACTATATTTTTTGAACAGGAAATAAAGATAAGTACCGTAAAAAAGTATAAAAAGATTCTCATTTAAAAATAATTACAGATCACCGTTTTCAAGGTGCCATTATTAGGTCGGCCGGGCGTTGTACGTAATACATCAAAAGTGTAATTGTCCCTTTTTTATGGGCGTTTTTTAAGCACAATGGAGCCTTCCCGCAAAAATACACTACTCCTTATAAAGAGCCAAACAAAAACTATGATCTAAAAGTGTTATTTTTAAGGCGTTGAATACCTGTCAAAACCTAAAACCAAATGTTATGATCAGAACCGTTTCCGTACTACTGTTATTCACGCTGTTTGTATCCTGCCGGCAGACCGCTACTAAAAGTGCCGATAAACAGCAACAGGCAAAAGATTCGCTAACAGCTACTCTTGACAGCCTTTACCGGCAAGGGTATTTTAATGGTTTTTCGGTTGCCCTGGTAAATGAAAACGGAACGTTGTATCAAAACGGGTTTGGGTATGCCGCTGTTGAAAACAAGCGGAAATATACCGTACATACCATTCAGAATATTGCTTCCATTTCGAAAACCTTTGTTGGCATAGCTTTGTTAAAAGCGCAGGAACTGCATGCCTTAAAACTGGATGACCCAATTAATAAATACCTGCCTTTTAAGGTTTACAATCCGCATTTCCCGGATCAGGAAATCACCATCAGGCATTTGGCAACCCATACTTCCGGGATTATGGACAACGATTATTACCTGACACAGAATTATTATCTGAAACCCGGTCAGGATTTAAAAAATGTAAAGCAGACATTTGATGATACGCAGGTATTTAATGCCCCGGACTCCGTGTTGCCGTTAAATATATTTCTGAGCAACTTTCTGGCAGAGGACGGAAAATGGAACAACAGTTTTTCCAAAAACAAACCCGGAGCCATTTATGAATATTCCAATATAGCAACCACACTTGCCGCTTATATCGTCGAACTGGCAACCGGTGAAGGTTTCGATTCGTTTACGACCCGGTATATTCTAAAGCCCTTACAAATGAATGAATCGGGATGGAAATTTGACGCTGTGGATTTTTCAAAACACTCCAGGCTTTACGAAAATCCCAAAACACTGCTTCCCTATTATGCAATGATTTCGTATCCGGACGGTAATTTTATCACCTCTATAAATGATTTGAGTAAATATTTAACTGAATTAATAAAAGGTTTTGATAATAAGGGTACTATATTAAACAAAAACAGTTATTCCGAATTATTCGGAGGCCAATTAAGTGCCCGGAACTTTACCGAACGGAATACACAGAATCCTTATAGCGAATCCTATAATGTAGGTATATTAATGGGAATCAGCCACACCGGAAACATCGGGCATACCGGTGGTGATCCGGGTGTTGCTTCCATGTTGTTTTTTAATCCCAAAACCAAGATCGGCCGGATCATCATCACTAATACCAGCATAACCGACAAACCCGGAAGCGATATGTTTTACCGTATCTGGGATGAACTGGAAGCCCGTCAAAATAGTTTTATTGAGTAATCATACAACCAACCTGACACCTTTCAATACCCTGAAAAAAGATATCGCGATTTAAACATCCGTTTCCTCCCGAACCGGAATTTTGCAATCTGATTACCCCGTTTTCCAAAAATATTCCCGGAGTAATTTTTTTAGCTGTTGATAAGTCCGCCATAATACCAAAAATAAACTTCCCCGGCATTGTTTATAACCTCCGTTTTGGTTTTCGGTTTCCCCCTAACCTGTTCGGTTTACCCGTTAAAATTGCTGTTGATAATTTCTTATCCGGCTGCCATTTTCTGCTGTTGATAAAACGGTTACTTTTTCAGGAATCTATGTTGAACTAAATATATTGATGTTGTAATTTTGATAACCCCTAAAAGCACATCCTTTTGTTTATCCCAGACAAAATAGTGTTTTTCCCTTTCTATAGGTTAAATTTTAAATTCAATATATTATGTCAATATTCGATAGCAGAATTAACTATAAACCATTTGAGTACCCCGAAGTACTTAAATTCACAGAAGCCATAAACAAATCGTACTGGGTGCACAGTGAAGTCGATTTCACCGCTGATACACAGGACTTTCACTCGCATTTGAGCCATGCGGAAAAAACCGCCATCAAGCATAGTTTGCTGGCAATTGCACAGATTGAAGTAGCCGTAAAAAGCTTCTGGGGTAATATCTATGAGCATTTTCCAAAACCGGAATTCAACGGACTGGGCAGTACTTTTGCCGAATGTGAATTCAGGCATTCCGAAGCCTATTCCCGACTGTTGGAAGTACTGGGTTACAACGACGAATTTGAAAAACTGTTGACCATTCCGGTAATCATGCAGCGTGTCAACTATCTTTCAAAAGTGCTGAAAGATACCCGTTCGCAGGACAATCAGAAATATGTGGTTTCACTGATCCTGTTCAGCATACTAATTGAAAACGTATCGCTTTTCAGCCAGTTTGCCATTATACTGTCCTTTACCCGTTTTAAAGGCTATATGAAAAATGTGAGTAACATTATCGCCTGGACTTCTGTGGACGAGCAGGTACATGCCAATGCCGGAATCTATATTGTTAATAAGATCCGCGAAGAGCATCCGGAATATTTTGATGCCGAAACCATTGCCCTGATCCGTGAAAGTGTCAAAGATTCTATTGGAGTGGAATCGGATATCCTGGACTGGATCTTTGAAAGCGGTGAGCTTGAAATCATCAAAAAGAATGACCTGGTTAATTTTATGAAATTCCGTATAGACGAAAGTCTTTCCCAGATTGGCATTGAAAAAGTGTTTCATGTCAGCCAGGAAGAATATCAGGTAATGGCCTGGTTTGAAGAAGAAGTGTTTGCCAACAGTCTTGATGATTTCTTTGCAAAACGTCCGGTAGAGTACACAAAACACGATAAAAGTATTACGGCAAACGACCTGTTTTAATTTTTTTTACCCATAATCCTATAATAATGCAAGATATTTCAAATAAGAATACGGAACCTTTTTCCGACAACAATCCCTTTCCAAAACTATGGTGGAAAAATTCCGAAAGTGAACAAATATTAAACAGAGGTTACCTGCTAAAAGGTGAAACGGTTGAAGGTGCTATCGACCGGATTTGCAGTGCTGCTGCCCGCAGACTGTACCGCCCGGAATTAAAAGAATCTTTCCAGGAAATGATTGAGCGCGGCTGGATGAGTATCAGTTCTCCGGTCTGGGCCAATATGGGTACCGAAAGAGGGTTGCCTATTTCCTGTTTTAACGTTCATATTCCGGACCATATTGAAGGGATTACCCACAAACTGGGTGAAGTGATCATGCAAACAAAAATCGGAGGCGGTACTTCCGGTTATTTCGGGGAGCTGAGAGAAAGAGGCAGCGCCGTAACCGATAACGGGAAAAGCAGCGGTTCAGTTAGCTTTATGAAGTTATTCGACACAGCTATGGATACGATTTCACAGGGTGGCGTGCGCCGTGGTGCATTTGCCGCTTACCTTGACATTGACCATCCGGATATCGAAGAGTTTCTTAAGATTAAAAGCATCGGAAACCCTATCCAAAACCTGTTTACCGGCGTGTGCGTTCCGGATTACTGGATGCAGGAAATGATTGACGGCGATACCGAAAAACGCCATATCTGGGCAAAAGTACTGGAAAGCCGCCAACAGAAAGGATTGCCTTATATTTTCTTTTCGGATAATGTCAATAAAAATAAACCACAGGTTTATAAAGACAATAACCTGCGCATTAATTCGAGTAATTTATGCAGTGAGATCATGCTGCCGTCTTCAAAAGACGAATCGTTTATCTGCTGCCTGTCTTCTATGAATCTTGAGCTTTATGAAGAATGGAAAGACACCGAAGCCGTTAAACTGGCTATCTTTTTCCTGGATGCCGTATTGCAGGAGTTCATCGAAAAAACAGAAGACAATTATTATTTAACAGCAGCCAACCGCTTTGCAAAAAGACACCGTGCTTTAGGACTGGGCGTTTTGGGCTGGCATTCTTACCTGCAAAAAAACATGATTCCGTTTGAAGGTATGGAGGCTAAAATGAAAACTACGGAGATCTTTAAACATATCAGTGAAAAAGCCGACAAAGCCACACAGGAACTGGCGCGCATTTACGGTGAGCCGGAATTGCTGAAAGGCTACGGCAGACGTAACACCACAACACTGGCAATTGCACCTACCACCTCTTCATCGGCAATTTTAGGACAAACGTCACCCGGTATTGAACCGTTTAGCAGTAATTATTATAAAGCCGGACTTTCCAAAGGGAATTTTATGCGTAAAAACAAATACCTGAGAAAGTTACTGGAAGAAAAAGGGCTGGACAATGAAGAAATCTGGAGAGAGATCATGCTAAACGGCGGCAGTGTGCAGCATATCGAACAGCTCACAGCAAACGAAAAAGCGGTCTTTAAAACATTTAAAGAGATCAGTCAGCTGGAAATCATACAGCAGGCGGCCATCCGTCAGAAATTTGTAGATCAGGCACAGAGTTTAAACCTGAATATCCCTTCCGACTTACCGATTAAAGATGTAAACAGTCTTTTAATTGAAGCCTGGAAGCTGGGAATTAAAACCCTGTATTACCAACGCAGTCAAAGTGTTTCCAAAGAGTTTATCACCAATCTGGTAAGCTGTAGCAGCTGTGAATCATAGCAGAATCGAATGATTATAATTTTTCAAATAAATTATAATCATTTTTTTAACAAAAAAAAGAAATAAATAAACATAAAAATAACCTGATTAGCTTGCATAATTAACCAAAACACTTTAAATTTAACTTCATATTCCTGAGAATTTCTTTGCTCCAAACAAAAATTAATTAGGCTTATGAATACGTACCAGCACATTACCGAACTAAAAGCCCCACTAAAAGTACTTAATACCGATGAACAAATAAAACTGGATGGTTGCAAAACCACACTGTCCTTTAAAAAGGGCGACCGGATTTATGAAGAAGGCGCGCTAATAAACGGCGTGTATTGTATTGACAAAGGTGTTTGCAAACTGACCAAAAAGGAACAGATCATACGACTGGCAGGCAGTGGCGATATTTTGGGTTTACAATCCATTATCGCCAAAGTCCCGGTCAATACCAGTACCTATGCACTGGAAACCATGCAGGTCAATTTTATACCTTCCCCGCTCATTATCGAGTTATTGGAACAAAACAAATTGTTCTCTTTAAATGCTTTAAATATAATCTGTAAAGAGTTTCAGGATGCCAGCAACCTGCTGGTCAATATGGCTCAGAAAAATGTCAGGCAGCGGCTTGCCTATACATTACTCAACTTTAAAGATACTTTCGGGACTGATGAAGATGCCGCTATCAATATTAATTTATCCCGCGAAGAACTGGCATCTATTATTGGTACAGCTCCGGAAAACTGCATCCGTCTTCTTTCCGAATTCACAAAAGAGAATATAATCCAGCTGTACGGAAAAAAGATCATCATCAAAAATCCCACCGCCCTCCTTAAGATTTCGAAATAAATGGCTGAGAAGCCTATTTTAGTAGTAAAAGCTAACATTTATCATGTTTTATTTTAGCTATTTAGCATTATTTTGTCTAAATCTAAAAAAGCAGGCACATTATACATTCCCCTAAAAACACTAAAGATGCAAATCGAACCCGATCTCTTATTTACCTGGGGAGCTATCGCTAAGGAGTTCCCGAAAAATACCGTTATTTTTTATGAAAATGATCCCGCACTGTACTTTTACCAGATCCTGGAAGGTACTGTTAAAATGGTATATATTAACGAAGACGGAAAAGAACTTACGGTCGGAATGTTCGAAAAAGGCCGGAGTTTCGGAGAACCGCCTTTGTTTATTGACCAGCCTTATCCGGCAGCGGCAATTGCCCATACCGATACTATCATACTGAAACTTTCAAAAGAGAAATTTTTTGAGATGCTGAAAGAGCACAATGAAATTTTATCCAAAGTACTGCAGCTGTTTGCGACCCGTATTTACAACAAGGTGGTTTTTTCTAAAAACATCATTAATCAGAAACCGGAACACAGGATCCGTACCTTTCTGGACAATTTTAAGAAGCAATGCAGCCATCCGACAGAAAAGATCCTGATTCCCTATACCCGTAAGGAAATTGCCGATTTTACAGGATTAAGGGTTGAAACTGTGATCCGTACCGTATCTCAGATGAGTAAAAGAAAGAAAATTGAAATCAAAAATCATAAGTTATACTATTGATAGCGGCAAGCGTTAGTAATGCCTGCACTATGATTACAGTCATACCGTATACGCTAAAAATTTTCTTCCTTTATACCATAAAAATAATTATTAATTCGTGTAATTTTTATGCCAAACTCAAAAGCGGAAACAAAATACTTTGTTTCCGCTTTTTAATGTTAAAAGGTTATATGGTTACAATAAGGTTTTCTGCTGCATCATCAGGGAAATATTAACCGCCCTTTCTTTTATTTCATTGGCTTTCTTACCGCTGAAAAGTTCATCTACAGTCGCGGTAAACAGTTTATTCCAATGCTTAAAATGCTTCACGGTCAGCGGGCTTTTATGGTGTAATTCGCGGTGCTTTACCATCGGGTTTCCTTCAAAATTTCCGGTATAAAACAAGATGTTTTCCCAGAAGTCATACATTTTAGGAAGGTGTTTTTTCCAGTTTACCCGAGCGACTTCCGTGAACAGATAGCCTATTTCGGAATCCGTTTTCACCTTTTCATAAAAAACGTTTACCAAAAGAATAATATCTTCCCGGTTCTGAATATCTTTTTTCATAAATCATACCTTTAAATTAATATGCTGACAACTTTTTTGGGTGATTCCGAAAACAAAGCAAAATCACAAATCTTTATTCTTAAACTTTCTTAAAGAGAAATAAAACGGCAGTATGGCCCACAAACACAATAACAGCAGCGCAATCAGCAATCCCCAGAACGTTCCGAATGAATCTTTAAAAACAGCTCCGGTATAGCCCATCATGGCCGATACGTCCAATTGCAATAAAAGCTGTATTCTCGCAAGATCAATCGGGCTTAAGGCCGTAAGCCCTACCATCATTTTTTCGATAGGATATTCGGATAGCTGAAAGAGCAAAAACAATATTATCCCATCGAATAACAGAGCAAAAAACAACCAGGTCATAATCGATATTCCAATTCCTTTGGCTTTATCACGGGTAGCAATCGAGCATAAAAAAGCCAGCGACACAAAGACTAATGTAATCAGGCAGCCCACTACGATCATCATCATCCCGACCCGGTTTGCCGAATAACACAAAAGCGGTATACCCGACCCTATCAAAAATGCAATGACCAAACTTAATGAAAGTCCTTTAAAAAGACTAATCCATATCTTTTTTCTTTTGACCGGCTGACTTAACAACAGTTCAATAAATTCGGAGCTGTTGTAAATATAAATTGTCGTAAAAAGTATCGACACCAGCGGTACAGTCAACAAAATAATATTCAGTATCGTGAGCAGCCCTTTTGCGGTATTGTCTTCCATCGTAAAGGCACCCCATGACAGTACGGACAATATCAGGGTATAGACAATAACAATCTTATTTTTTAAGATGTCCGAAAGAATTATTCTTACTATGCTGTTCATTGCCGGTTATTTTTTAAAATATGTGCAATTCCTTTAGATATTTTCTGCTGTTGTGTTTCCTCCCGCAGCGTTTCCACCGATTTATGAAAATGGACTTTTCCTTCCTGCATAAAGACAATCTCGGTTATAAGATCGTCCAGCTCACTCAGTAAATGCGAGGTAATTAACACCAGCTTCCCGTTTTCTTTTTCCTTGATGATCTTATCCCTCAGGATTTCGGAAGCCAACGGATCCAGTCCGGCTGTAGGCTCGTCCAGTATCAGCACTTTGGAGTTAAACAGAAAGGCCAGTGTTGCACTTACTTTCTGAATGGTTCCTCCGGACAGGGTTCCCATTTTTTTCTCCGAGAGCTTATCGATCTGAAAGGCATAAAACAAATCCAGATCCAGCGGCTGTGTACTATTGCGGATCTTTTTTATCATGTCTATTATCTGTCCGATTGTCATGTTATCCGGATAGCGCCCGATTTGCGGCATATAGCCGATATTTTCCCTGTAACGGAATTCTTTAATAATGTTTTCGCCTTCAAATGTTATGGTGCCTGTGTCGGGAATCACCATACCCAGAATGCTTTTAATCAGTGTTGTTTTCCCACAGCCGTTTGGTCCGATAAGGGCAATGCACTCACCGCTGTTGCAGGACAGGGAAACGTCCCGGAGTACCTGCAGCTTTCCAAACGATTTGTTTATGTTTTTAATTGTTATCATATCGGTAGCGCCCGCATCAGGGGCTTATTATCTACAAAATTATCGGGGGTAATACTGGGCAGGACCTTTTCCGATTTGTCCAGTAAAGTGATGATAAAGCTTCTAAAGAGCAGCATCGTGGCCGGATTGCTTTCCGTAAGCACTGCAAACAGGCTTAACGGATGATACGGCACATCACCGAAACTGTCTTTATCCAGATCATATCCCTGGTATTTATCCCAATAATTTCCGTTGAACTTGTTGAGTACCAAACTTCCGTTTGTCCCTATATCGAAGGTGTTGCCTAAAAAATTATTGTGCCGGATTTCATTGTCCATACAGCTGGCCTGGATTTTCATGCCCCAGCCGTTAGCTTTAAACACATTTTTTTCCACCTTTATCCGGGTTGTTCCTTCCATATAAATTCCGGAAGTATTTTTAACAAAGTGGTTCCCGTAAATATAACTGTCGGATATCTCTTTCAGCAATAGTCCGTAGGCGGCTTCACCCCAGTTTTCATCAAATACATTATTAATCATCCGGACATTTCGGGTAAACATGACCGCAACACCGGCACCGTTATCCCGGAAAACATTGGTAATATAGGAATCATTATCCGAGAACATAAAATGCAGTCCGTAACGGATATTCCTGGCAGCGATATTCCGCCAGATAATTGAATTATAGACAAATTCAAAATAAATACCGTCCCGGTGTCCGGTTACTTCATTGGCAATGATTTGTAAATCCTCGCTTTTCCAGCAGTGTATGCCGTTACCGATTTGCTGTTCTTCGGTAGCCGAAGCTTTTATTTTATTATGGGTGATTATGCAGTTTTTTCCATTTTGAATATAAATCCCGAAAAAATTATTTTCGAGGATATTATGCTGAATGCGTACGTGATCTTTATTATATACCTTGATTCCGCAGGGATCCTGTAAGGCTGCATGCCCGGAATTGATTACCCGGAAACCGTCAACAACAACACTATCGGATTTAACGGAAACAACTTCATACTTTCGCTGACCGTCTAAAACCGGATATTCTTTACCTAAAAAGACCAGTTTTTTAGCAATCACGATAGTACCTTCCCTGTATATTCCCTTATGAACCAGAATTGTATCGCCGGAGCGGGCTAACTGTATCGCTTCTTTGATGGACTTCACCGGTTTATCCTTTCCTACTTCTATCTTTTTCTGTGCCGACAAAGACATGGTAGCAAAAAACATCAGGCCATATACTATTATTTTTTTCATTCTTTTAAAATTGAGTCCCAGTTAATCGTTTCGGCCGCTAAGCCGTCATTTGCTTTTTCCGCCTGTTCAGCAGTTGTAAATGCTGCTGTGTTGCCATGCATCGGGCTTGTAATGGCGCCGCCTTTTAAATACACTGCTGTTTCAGCCGGAATGAGCACATTCTCTTTGTTATAATCGTGTACATAATAGGCTTTCACAGCAGTGGTATGGTTTTCTTTACAATAGTTCCGCATACAGGCGATATCGTCAAACTTATAGGCTCTCCCCTTTTGAGTGATAAGCTCCGCTCCGAATTTTCCATCGGAAATGGTCATCCTGCAGAAATCGCACTGGTCAGCATTTAAGGCTATCGGAACTTCTTTACCGTTAGAACAGGAAGCCAAGAACAGCAGCAACAGCGGCAAAATACCGTTGATGGTTTTGGTTCTTTTTAGTTTGTTTACAGCGCCTGTTTCTATCAGAAATAATGCAAACAGCAGTATTCCTGATACAATCAGCAGCCATCCTCCTGTGTCCGGTATGGAATAAGCCCCGAAATTGAGTAATTGTTTATAGCCCAGTAAAGGCGGCTGATAGGCCATTCCGGGTACTTTTATCGCCGCATTAGGGTCTAAATTGTGTCCGTAATCATAATTCCATTTGTAAAAATCAATAGCCGAAAGGGTTCCGAATAATAGAAAGGCTCCAAACAGGATAATAACGCCTTTTTTTCTTTTTATAAAACAGACCAGCAGCGAACAGATTGCCAGACAGGCAATGATATAAGGCAATACGGTAAATTCTATAAAATTATCGGTATGCAGGGTTTTCATTCCAATATAGTGGTTTAATCCATTGATAATATCTACGTCCCCTGCAATTTTATGGGCATAGAGTTGTAATACCAATCCCTCCGGATATTGTGGTGCACTCAGTTCTATCCGCCATATCGGAAAGAAAATCGTAAGTAGTAAAAGTAAACTTACCAGTACCAGTATCCCTTTGGAAAACACTGAAATCGAGTCTTTTTTCATCTTAATATTTTAAAGAAAAGGGAGTAAAACGATACTCCCTTTCTGGTTATTTTTTACTGTACGGGAGCGGATGTTTTTTTATCCAGCTTGTATGAAATAGGCACCTTGCTGTTTGCCGGTGACACTCTCAGGTAACCTGACATTTCCTGGTGCAGCGCACTACAAAAATCGGTACAATAGAACGGGAATATTCCCACTCTTTTCGGCAGCCATTTCAACGTGATCGTTTCACCCGGCATGATCAGCGTTTCCGCATTATCGGCTCCTTTAATGGCAAATCCGTGCGGTACGTCCCAATCCTGTTCCAGGTTCGTTACGTGGAAATAAACCTCATCGCCAACTTTAACACCTTCAATGTTATCCGGTGCAAGGTGGGAACGAATGGCGGTCATATACACATGGACTTTATTTCCTTCGCGGACAACTCTTGTATCTTTTTCATTTTTCACCGCATACGGGTGGTTGTTTTCTTCAATTTTGTAGAATTTCAATTGTCCGTTATTGCGAATCAGATCGGCCGGAGCTGCCTGTGCATAGTGTGGTTCCCCAATGGTCGGGTAATCCAGTATTAACTGCATTTTATCGCCACTGATGTCATATAGCTGCGCACTTTGGGCAAGCTCAGGTCCTGTTGGCAAATACCTGTCTTTTGTGATTTTGTTATAGGCAACCAGGTATTTTCCAAAAGGTTTTTTACTGTCACCACCCGGAATCATAAGGTGTCCTACAGAATAATAGGTTGGAACCCTGTCCAGAACTTTAAGTGTTTTGATGTCCCATTTTACCACTTCTGAAGAAACAAACATCGTGGTATAAGCATTTCCTTTACCGTCAAATTCGGTATGTAACGGGCCTAATCCCGGTTTTTGAACTTCACCGTGCAATGCCGATTCGTATTTCACTACCGGAATGCCGCCATATTCTCCTTCATAATCTTTTTTAGCAATGGCATTCTGTAATTTATCAAAACTAAACACCGGAATCAATGCGGCCAGTTTTCCACTACCGATGATGTATTCTCCGGTAGGATCAACATCACAACCGTGAGGCGATTTAGGACAAGGGATCATATAACAGATATCTTTAAATTCTGCCGCATCTAAAACCAGAACCTCATCTTTCATAACAGATTTGGAGGAATGTGTTTTTTCATCCCAGGTATTGTGGGCATATTTCACCTTTTGTTTTTTACCTTTTCCGGCTTTAATATACTCTTCCGCTTTTTTCCAGTTCACCGCCATAATAAAATCCTTATCATTTTTTGAGGCGTTAACTTCCAGCAGCGTATTGGCCTGCTCGGTATTATAGCAGGAGAAGAAAAACCATCCGTGGGATTTGCCTTTACCGGCGTGGCTCAAATCGAAATTTACTCCGGGTGTGGCGATCTGGAATGCCAGATTCATTTCTCCGTTGTTTTTATCGACACTAACAAAGCTGATGTGTCCTTTAAAATTCTGTTTATAGGTATCAATAGACACGTCACCATCTGTATAATCCGGCGGCACACTAAAACGGGTTCCGGCCACTACATATTCGGTATTCTCGGTAATAAACGGCGAAGAGTGATTTCCGGCACTGTTTGGCAATTCAATAATCTCAGCCGTTTTAAACGTTTTAAGATCCACACGGGCAATTCTCGGAGTGTTATTGGCATTTCCAAATACCCAGCGTCCGTCAATTTCCCCATTGGTCTGCGACATTTCCACGTGGTGTAAATCATCCCAGGGAACAAATCCGTGTGAAGTATTCAGCATCGGTTTTGTTTCTTCACTGTAACCCCAGCCTTTTTCAGGGTCCACCGAAAATACCGGGATCACTTTAAAAAGTCTTCCGGACGGTAATCCGTAAACACTTAGCTGTCCGCTAAATCCTCCGGAAACAAAATTGTAAAACTCATCATACTTTCCTGGCGGAACATACGCTTTCTGAGCAATATCCCCGGTTAGTGCATCCGTTGAGTTTTTGGGCTTACAGGAGCCCAAAAGCGACAACATAATGACAACTAGTGTCGTTTGTATTAATCTGTTTTTCATGATAGTAAAAAATTTAATTTAATATTTTTATTTAGCGGCATCATTCCTGCGCATAAATTCCAGGATCTGCCGTGCTTCATCGTCTGTAACTGCCTGGTTGGGCATGCGTACCAGACAAATTTCCAATTGTGCCTGTAGTTCCGGATCTTTATCGATCATCGGGTCCGGGTTGGTAATAAAATTCATGATCCATTCCGGAGCTCTTCGCTCTGTAACGCCTTTCCATCCGGGACCAACTAATTTTTCATCGGAAGTTTTATGACAGGACAAACATTTTACACCGACCACTTTATCTCCCTGGTCTGCCAGGGAAGCGTCGATACCTGCTCCTATTTCTACATTTTTGAATTTTCCTTCTCCCCTTTTGGCATCATAGGCGGAAGGATCGGATGCTTGCTCCGTTACCGTTTGTTTAGAGAAATCGTCTGTTGTTTTACCTTTCTCTTTTCCACAGGAGAGTAATAGGAAACATCCGGATAGCAATAAAAAAAATCTGTTCATAAGTAGTATATTTTGTTCATTTTATGATACAAAATTCCTCAACTTATACTCTTTATTGTATGATTACAGTCATACTTTACCAGAAAAACACATACTAATTTTGTACTTATTTACAACACATTAGCCTTGCTTTTCAATCCTCTGGTAATGAAATTTTCTATTTACATCATCATCTTTCTCCTTATATTCAAACCTGCCTTGCCGGTTCTGAATTATATGCTCAATCGGGAGGCTATTGTAAAAGAATATTGCCAGAATATCCAAAAACCGGAACTTAACTGTAATGGAAAATGTCATTTAAAAGCCGAACTGGCCAAAGCTTCGGCAGACAATACTCCCTATTCGGCAGAGAAAAAAATCCATACCGAAGAAACGGTCTTGTTTATCACCGATATTCCACTGTTTACTCCGGCAAAACAATTCTGGTATGTCCTTAGGAATAAGGCGGTGTATTATTCCAATTTATATGCGCTGCTAAATACTACCGCAGTATTCCACCCTCCTGTTTTCTAAATACTTTTTTTCGAATTGTTGTTATTTTTTTTGGTTATACAACCGAAGAAGATGCTTATACCTAATTTTTAAAAATACTTTTATGAAAACTTTTCAATATATATACCTGTTTTTCAGCCTTATTCTTCTGGCTTCCTGTTCTACAGACAATACCGATACCACAGTAACCCCGGTAAACGAAACGGCCGGACTGATCCGCATTAAAGAACTGTCGAATGAAAACCATACCATAGAACTGTACTCCGATACCGGCATCCTGAAACAGGGCTACAATGCTATTTCCCTGAGAATAAAAGACAAAACAACCGGCCAGTACCAAACCGAAGCAGCTGTTAGCTGGACACCGGTAATGCACATGACCACAATGGAACATTCCTGTCCGAAATCGCCGGTAACAAAAGCTGCCGGTACCCAATCCTTATATACCGGGGAAATCGTCTTCCAGATGGCGCAGAACGACACGGAATCCTGGACACTCACCATTGATTATACCCTTAACGGTACCAGCTACTCTGCTACAGATACTATTGCGGTATTCCCTTCCGAAAAACGGACGGTAAGTTCTTTTACCGGAACAGACGGAACACGCTATATTGTTGCCTATATAGCACCCAAAAATCCGGCAGTGGCACTGAATGATATAACGGTAGGCGTTTTCCGAATGGAAAACATGATGAGCTTCCCTATTGTTGATAACTACAAAATAAAGATCGATCCCCGAATGCCGGGTATGGGCAATCACGGATCGCCCTACAATACTGATCTAACGCAAACCACACCCGGAAAACTGTATCACGGTAAGCTTTCACTAACCATGACCGGCTACTGGAAAATCAACTTACAGCTGCTCAATGCTTCCGGTCAGGTTTTAAAAGGGGAACCGGTTACAACAGACAATCCCCAGAGCAGTCTCTTTTTTGAAATTGAATTTTAGTTTTTCATTGCAGCAGGCTTCCTCTTGGGTATGGCCTGCTGCTTAAAATTCATTCCTTATGAAAATTATCCTCACGCTATTTGCTGTTGGCTTTTCAGCGGGCTGTTTTGCGCAGCACAGTCAGACAGACAGCATAACACCGGTATATATTAACGAGGTTATTATTATCGGTAAAAAAACACCTTTATATCAGAAGCAGCCCAAATCATTAACCAGTACCGAAGATTACCTGTTACAGTCCTCAAAAGTAAACATGGTAAAAAGAGGTGCCTATGCCTGGGAACCATTTCTGAATAATATGGCTACAGAAAGAACCGTTATTACAATAGACGGTATGCGCATCTTTGGTGCCTGTACCGATAAAATGGACCCGGTTACTTCCTATGTTGAGGTTTCCAATCTTTCGGAAGCCAGTATAACTTCTGGACAGCTTGGAAGCTGCCACGGACCGACCATAGGCGGAGCAATCGATTTAAAAAGAGCCGACCGCTATAAAGGTTACCAGGGCTGGAATACGATGCTGCATACCGGCTATGAAACCAACAATCAGCATAAAATTGCCGGAATGAACACCAGCTATAAAGACAGCCTCTGGTATGTAAATGCCGATTTTATGCTGCGTGATGCCGGCAATTATAAAACCGGTAATAATGTGGAAGTTCCTTTTTCACAATTTACCAAATACAACCTCTCCGGTACTGCCGGCTATCAGTTTACCAAAAGACAGCTGGTGGAAGGTTCGGTAATTTATGATAAGGCTGTCAATGTGGGCTATCCGGCTTTGCCGATGGATGTATCGCTGGCACAGGCAATCATCACTTCTTTACGTTACCGGTATACCCCTGTTTCAGATTATTTTTCCGAATGGGAAACCAAAGCCTATTTTAATTCGATTGTCCATAAAATGGACGATACCAAACGACCGGTAGTGCCGATACACATGGACATGCCGGGCTGGTCAGACACCTATGGTTTGTACTCTAAGTTAAAAGGAAAATTCAACCGACAGCAGTTTGCCGTTAACCTCAATGCCTATTATAACCGTTCGCTGGCAGAAATGACCATGTATCCGGCCAATCCGTCAGAGAATATCATGTTTATGTACACCTGGCCCGATATCCGTACGCAGTACACCGGACTATATTTAGAAGATAAAATTGCGGTAAACAGTCATTCCGATATTACAATAACAACCGGTATTGGCATACATACCAATAAAGTTGCCGATAAATCCGGGTTACAGAGTCTTCAGATTTTTTATCCGGAAATGAACGAAACCAAAAGCCGGATTTTAAAAAGTTTTGCTGTAAACTACCTGCATCGTATGACTAAAATAGAATATGGTTTAGGATTAGGCTATGGCGAAAGAGCGCCGTCTGTTTCGGAAGCTTACGGGTTTTATTTATACAACAGTAATGATTTTTATGATTATATCGGGAATCCCGGTTTAAAGAATGAAAAATCATTTGAAGCCAATGGTCATATCCGTTATCAGAATAAAAACCTGAGCGGAAAACTGAGCAGTACGTTTTTCTATATTAAAGATTATTATATCGGGGAAATCAATCCGGCCATACTCCCCATGACCATCGGGGCAAAAGGCGTCAAGATCTATAATGCGCTGGAACATGCCCTGATCTTTAATACCGATTTGGAACTGGAATATACCTTCACCACATCTCTAAAATGGAAAAACCAGCTGGCATACAGCTATGGACAGGATGCTTCAAACCGGAATCTTCCGTTTATCAGTCCTTTGCGTTATAAAAGCAGCTTTCTTTTTACCCGGGGTGATTTCAATCTAAACCTTATTGCTTCCGGTAATGTTGCCCATACAAATTTTGCGGCATTCTATGGTGAAGCAACCACACCGGACTATTGCATTTTTACCGTTAATTCCGGGCAGTCATTCCGTTTGGGCAGTACTAAAATTAACGTGCAGGCTGGAGTTGAAAACATCCTGGACAAATATTACACAACCTATTCCGACTGGAACGGGATTCCGCGTTTGGGAAGAAACTTTTTTATAAATGCTTCTTATTCATTTTAGTACACGCCAATAGTTTCTTTTTATTATTAATGCCGATTATGACTAAAATCATGTTTTTAAAAAAATAATGCTGTTAGCTTGCGTCCCGATGCGATCCGGCAAACGGATTATTCTATGCCTTAAAATGACGAACCTATGTTAAGTGATTCTCAAAAAACAATACTGTTTGGCTTACTGTTTTTCTCTTTTATATTTTACTCCTTCCGGCTGTATGACAACCGGCATACGCAATCCGGCAGCCACAATGTACTGGCGGATAACGGCAAAAAAATATGGCAGCAGAAAAACTGCATTGCCTGCCACCAGATTTACCAGCTGGGCGGCTACCTGGGGCCGGATTTGACCAATACCTATTCTGTAAAAGGTCCGGAATATATTGAAGCCTTCTTGAGAAGCGGTACTGTGGTCATGCCCGATTTTAAATTGAACCGGACAGAAATAACAGCATTAATAGCCTATTTGAAGCAAATTGATGCCAGCGGTTCCTCCGACCCAAGAACCTTTACGATTAAAAATAACGGAATGATTGAACAAGATGAATAGTAGTAAAAAATTTCTAATTGCGGGATTATTCCTTTTAGTGGCAGGACTGTTGTTTGGTATTACCGGAACCCTGCAATATTGTATACCCGGTTTTTTAAAAGCCAGTCTTTCCTTCGAAAAAATACGGCCTTTACATGTTTCTTCCGTGCTGTTCTGGATTATTTTAAGCGCTGTAGGCAGTGTTATCAATTATCTCCAGGAACATTCCGGACGGGAAATACGCTTTCCGGTACTGGTAAAAATTCAATTCTGGATTTTTGTGCTAACCATACCGGTCATACTGTGCTCCTACCTGTTCGGCTATTTTGGCGGCAGGGAATATTGGGAATTCCATCCGGTGCTGGCAATACCGATAGTAACAGGATGGCTGCTCTTCCTGATTCACTTTTTCAGTACGCTGAAATCACTGAAACAACAACCGGTATATGTCTGGATGTGGTGCACCGGAATTGTATTCTTCCTGTTTACCTTCCTGGAATCCTATTTGTGGCTTATTCCGTATTTCCGGAATAACATTATAACGGATATGACCCTGCAATGGAAATCCTACGGATCGATGGTAGGCTCCTGGAACATGCTTATTTACGGCTGCAGCATTTACCTGATGGATAAAATCAGCGGACATCAGCAGTACAGCTTTTCCAAAACGGCATTCCTGCTGTACTTTTTAGGACTATTCAATTTAATGTTCAACTGGGGGCATCATATCTATTCGCTGCCTACCCATTCCTATATCAAATACATCAGTTATGCCGTAAGCATGACCGAATTACTGATCCTGGGCCGTATCATCTATAACTGGAAAGCCACTTTGAGCACTGCCAAAAAACACATCCATTATTTATCCTACCGCTTTCTGCTGGCTGCCGACGTCTGGGTCTTCCTGATGCTGGTACAGGCGATACTCATATCCATTCCGGCTATAAACCTGTACACACATGGTACCCATATCACGGTTGCCCATACTATGGGAGCGACAATCGGGATCAACACCATGCTGTTATTTTCCTTTGTATATGATATTTTCGGGACAAAAAAAGGAACTATCCGTTCCAAAAAAATGTTCGATTACGGTTATATGATGGCCAACATTTCGCTTTTTATTTTCTGTCTGTCATTAATCATAGCGGGCATACTTCGCTCCAAATGGCAGATGAATCCCGATCAGCCAGCTTTTAGCACTATGATGCAGCAACTCAGTCCGTTTTATATCCTTTTTTGCGTTTCCGGAATTACGCTGGCAGCAGGATTCTTCCTGATACTGTATCATTTAATCCGGAATACCGGAAATAATGCTAAAAATCGGCTTTTTTAAAAAATAAAATGCGCTTAATGACTTTTATCAGGTTTTAAAACAAATACATTTAAAATCTTTGCTCCTTTTTAAAACCAATATATTTATATGACTTCAAACCAACTCCACACTTTTCATATTCCGGTTATGGGGCTCGCCTATACTATTGACAGCCCGATAAAAGTAGCAAAATATGGAATCGCATCGGTTATATCCGTGATGGATGATGACCTGATTGAAAGGATGAATGCCTTTTACAGTGCGAAATTCAACTTTCCGTACCAGGAAATCACCCAAAAAATGTTCGATTTTCGTGCCCACCGCATTACTTCCTACTTAAACCTGGTTGATAAAATTGTCAAACAAAAACTGGAACTTCTCAAATCGGAACTTCTCGAAAGCAAAGTCGTAATGGACGAATATATCGCGATGCTTCCGGACAGTTCCAAAATAAAAAAGGAACTACAGGAACTGCTTAAAAACGGCAGTGTCCTTAAAGAACAGCTGAAAAGTTTTATTGATAAAAAACTGAAAGCCGGCGCTATTGATGTCAACATCATGACCAAAGTGGATAAGGATAACTTTGTCCGAAACAAACAACTGCCAATAGAGTTTAACGATGCCCATGCGGCCTTACGCGGATTTGCCAACAGTGAACTCGAATCGTCTGTTGTGCTTTCTGCAGGAATGAACCCGAGGCTGTATAGCTATTTTGAACAGTTTGCAGACTTTTATCCCAACAAGCATCAGGTTATCAAAAAGAAAATCATCCTTAAAGTAAGCGATTTCCGTTCGGCAATGATACAAGGCAGTTTCCTGGCTAAAAAAGGCTTATGGGTTTCGGAATACCGCATCGAATCCGGTTTAAACTGCGGCGGACATGCCTTTGCGACCGACGGTTATCTTCTGGGTGCCATCCTCGAAGAGTTTAAAACCAAGAAAGCAGAACTCATACAGGCCACCCACGAATTGTTAAGCAAGGCTTTATTGCAAAAAGGGAAGAACGTACCGGAACAACCGCTGGAACTACGCATCACGGTTCAGGGCGGCGTTGGAACAGGTGAAGAACATCAGTTTTTACTGGATCATTATAATGTAGATTCTGTGGGCTGGGGTTCTCCGTTTTTATTGGTTCCCGAAGCAACTACTGTTGATGCTGCAACCCGCGAACTGCTCAGCAAGGCTACAGAAGCCGATTTGTTCCTCAGCAACATATCGCCTTTGGGCGTTCCTTTCAACAGTATAAAAGGAACTACCAATGATGCCTTTCGCGAAAGCCGTATTCTAAAAGGAAAAGCCGGAAGTGCCTGTCCTAAAAAATACCTGGTTTTAAACAAAGAATATTCCGAACAGGGATTGTGCACAGCATCCAAAAAATACCAGGAATTCAAATTAAACGAACTGGAACTGCAAAAAGAAGAACTTTCACGGGAAGACTACCATACCCGTTTTACCGAAATAACGGAAAAATCATGCCTTTGCGTGGGATTGTCAAATGCCGCTTTGCTTGACAATAAAATGGATGTAAAAGGCGAACCACAGGGCGTTATCATCTGTCCGGGACCGAATATGGCCTATTTTTCCGGTGATGTATCACTTTTCAGAATGGTACAGCACATTTACGGAAAGGACAACATACTCCCGCCAAACCAGGAAAGACCGCATTTCTTTATTAAAGAACTACGAATGTATATTGACTATTTTAAAAAAGAAACCAGTACCCTGCTCCGCAACACGCTGAACACTAAAAATAACAAACTGGATAAATTCCACCAGAACCTGATGGAAGGCATACGCTATTATCAGGATCTGTTTACAAACCAGGAACATTACTTTATGGCTGACAAAAACAATATATTACATGAATTAGCCGCCATTGAAGCCGAAATAACAACATATAGCCATTAATTGCTCTTTATAAAAAAGGCTGTCCGTAATACGTGACAGCCTTTTTGATTTCAGATTTTTTTCTATTGCTTATTGCCCTTTGCCTTTTTACCCATTGCCCTTTACTTCCCCCCGATAATTTCCGGTTATATGATTATAATCATAAAATGAAGGTATACAATCATAATACCTTTACCATACACTAAAGTTAAAACCTTAAGAATCTTATTATATGATACGGGAAATTTTGACGCTTGAAGACATCCGGTTATTAGTAGATACTTTTTACGACAGAATCCGCAGCGATGCAATGCTGGGCAGCATATTCAATACCGTTATCGGGAACAACTGGGACCAGCATCTGGAAAAAATGTACCGTTTCTGGCAGACCATCTTACTGGACGAACATACCTATTCCGGCAGCCCCTTTCCGGTACACCTCAAACTAGCACTGAACAAAGAACATTTCGAGCAATGGGTCGCTGTTTTTACGGCAACCGTAGACAGTCTTTTTAAAGGTGAAAAAGCCATGGAAGCAAAATGGCGGGGAGAAAGAATGGCGGCGGTATTCAATGCCAAAATAGCGCATCATCAAACTGAAAATCAAAACTTTAATCAATAACAATCAAAACAATTTATAATGAAAAGAACATTTAGTCTATCCGTTGTTGTAACAGCTGTACTTTTTTCACTTATCGCCTGTGGCGGAAAAGAAACCAAAGAGGCGAATACTGAAGCAGCTACCGTTACAGAAGAAACCGTTACCGAACCGGAAACAGCAGCTCCGGCAGCAGGAAATACACTGAATATAGAAAGTACCGATCAGATGCAGTATACCACCAATGAATTAAAGGCCACTGCCGGTACCATCACCCTTACTTTAAAACATAACGGAAAAATGGAAAAATCGGTAATGGGTCACAATCTGGTGATCTTAAAACCGGGTACCGATATTGCTGCTTTTGCACAAAAGGCTGCCGAAGCCAAAGCTACCGATTACATTCCTGAATCGGAAAAAGGCAGCATCATTGCTCATACCAAAGTTATTGGCGGCGGTGAAAGCGATACCATAGAATTTACAATAGCCGAAAAAGGAACCTATGACTTTATCTGTTCGTTCCCGGGGCATTATGCCGTGATGAAAGGGAAACTAATTGTCGAATAAGGCTCCGTGATAGTCATCCCGGATTAATCCAAGTTATTATATATCTAAAAAGAATATTGTGAATAAAGAAAAAAAACTATGGATCGGATTTGCACTTGTCATGAGTATCTCCTTTGCCATTTTAGGATATTATGGTTATGAAATATACCAAGAATCACCTCCCATACCGGACAAGATAATTGCTGACGATACTACCGTCATATTTACAGGTCAGCAAATCAAAGACGGCCAGAATATATGGCAAAGTATGGGTGGTCAGGAGGTTGGTACGGTCTGGGGGCACGGTGCATACGTAGCTCCCGACTGGACCGCCGACTGGCTCCACAAAGAAGCGGAATTTATTTTAAATAAATATGCTCAGGCAGATTACCATAAAACATTTAATACCTTAAACGATGAACAGAAAGCCGCTTTAAAAATCCGGTTACAGGCCGATGTTCGTAAAAACACTTTTGACAAAAATACCGGTACAATTACCATTTCGGCAAACAGAGTCGCTGCCATTGCCCATCTGAGTGAATACTATAAGGGATTGTTTATGGATAATCCCGAATTTGATAAGCTCAGAGCAGATTATGCCATTCCAAAAATGGCAATCAGGGATCCGGAAAGAATGCATAAAATGACAGCATTTTTCTTTTGGGCTACCTGGGCTACCGTAACCGAAAGACCCAATGCCAAAGTGTCCTATACCCACAACTGGCCTTCGGAAGAATTAGTAGGCAATGTCGCCACCAAAGACCTGTTGGTCTGGTCCGGTGTGAGTATCATCCTGCTCCTTTTCTGTATCGGAATCCTGATTTTTTATCATGTTAAATCCGGAGAAACCGAAGAACTGGAAACCCCGGCGCAGGATCCTTTACTAAAACAAGGAATGACACCGTCTATGTACCGGATTAAAAAGTACTTCTGGATTGTCAGCCTGTTAATTGTCCTGCAGGTTGTAATGGGTGTTATCACCGCACATTATGGTGTTGAAGGCAACGGATTCTTTGGTATCCCGATCGATAAAATACTGCCTTATGCCGTTACCCGTACCTGGCATACACAGCTGGCAATTTTCTGGATTGCAACGGCCTGGCTGGCAACAGGACTTTATATTGCTCCTGCCGTTTCCGGTAAAGACCCAAAATTTCAGGTATTCGGAGTCAACTTCCTGTTTTATGCCCTGTTACTGATTGTACTGGGTTCTATGGCCGGGCAATGGATGGGGGTCATGCAGAAATTAAACCTGATCGATAACTTCTGGTTCGGACATCAGGGATACGAATATGTCGACCTGGGACGATTCTGGCAGGTATTCTTACTGGTCGGACTGTTTTTATGGCTGGCATTAATGATCCGGCCGTTATTACCGGTTTTAAAGAAAAAAACCGAAGAAAAGAATCTGATTATCATGTTCCTTATTTCCTGTACGGCCATTGCTTCATTTTATGCAGCCGGCTTAATGTGGGGAAGACAGACCAATCTGGCTATTGCCGAATACTGGCGCTGGTGGGTTGTACACTTATGGGTAGAAGGATTTTTCGAAGTTTTCGCAACTGTCGTAATCGCTTTCTTATTCGTAAGGCTGGGCTTGCTAAAAACCAAAACGGCAACTTTAAACGTTCTTTTTTCAACCATCATTTTTATGACCGGCGGAATTTTAGGAACCTGTCACCATTTATATTTTTCAGGTACTCCTACAGCCGTTATGGCGTTTGGAGCCACCTTTAGTGCGCTGGAAATCGTACCACTGGTTTTAATCGGTTATGAAGCCTTCCACAACTATAAACTTTCCAAATCGACCGAATGGATCCGCGATTATAAATGGCCGATCTATTTTATGATCGCTGTAGCTTTCTGGAATTTCTTAGGCGCAGGGGTATTCGGATTCATCATTAACCCTCCTATTGCGCTGTATTATGTACAGGGCTTAAATACCACTCCTTTGCATGGACATACGGCGCTATTCGGAGTATACGGCATGCTGGGCATCGGGTTAATGCTGTTTGTACTGAGAAGCCTGTACCGCCATGAACAATGGGATGAAAAACTGATGAAATTTATTTTCTGGTCAACCAATATCGGCCTTTTATTAATGGCTTTACTAAGCTTACTGCCAATCGGAATCTGGCAGGCTGTAGAAAGCATTGAAAAAGGAATGTGGTATGCCCGTTCGGCAGAATTGATGCAACAACCCGGAATGGTAACATTAAAATGGCTCCGGGCTATCGGTGACACCATTTTCGGATTCGGTGTGCTGGCCCTGTGCTGGTTCGTCTTTACGCTTACTTTTAAAAAGAAAAAAGCAGTATAAGTCTTTTAGTGGGGATATCCGGAACGCTTTCAGTAATACAAAATGAAAGTACTGTTTCCGGATCTTCCCAATTAAAATAACAACAGTATGAATAAATCATTTTTAATCGCGGAAATAAACCGGTTACGCAAAGAAAAAAATGCGGTAATCCTGGCACATTATTACCAGCACAACGATATTCAGGAAATTGCCGATTTTGTGGGCGACAGCCTTGAACTATCCAAAAAAGCTTCCGCTACCGATGCGGCGGTCATTGTATTTGCAGGAGTGCATTTTATGGCCGAAACAGCAAAAATTTTAAACCCCGATAAAAAAGTACTCTTACCGGATGCCGATGCCGGTTGTTCCCTCGCCGACAGCTGTAAACCGGAAGATTTTAAAAAATTAAAAGAACAATATCCCAACCACACCGTTGTGACCTATATTAACTGCTCTGCCGAGATCAAGGCACTGAGCGACATTGTGTGTACGTCATCCAATGCTAAAAAAATTATTGCCTCAATACCCGAAGAACAAAGTATTCTCTTTGCGCCCGACAGGAATCTGGGCAACTATCTCCGCAAGGAAACCAACCGGGATTTACTGCTCTGGGACGGTTCCTGCATTGTTCACGAAGCTTTCTCTTTTGATAAACTTGTCGCCCTCTATACCAAAAATCCAACCGCTAAAATAGTAGCTCATCCGGAATCTGAAAGCCATATTCTGAAAACAGCCCACTATATCGGTTCGACCTCCGGGATACTGCATTATATAAAAAACGATCCATCACTGATTTTTATCGTCGCCACGGAAGCCGGTATCCTGTATCAGCTTTCAAAAGAAGTTCCGGAAAAAACACTTATTCCCGCACCATCACAGGAAGACAATACCTGTGCCTGCAGTGAATGTGCTTTTATGAAAATGAATACACTGGAAAAATTATGGCTGTGCCTGAAAAATGAAAGCCCGGAAATAACGATTGACGAACCGTTACGAAACAAAGCTTTACAGCCCATACGCAAAATGTTGTCCCTTTCATAAATGTTTTAAAAATGGAAAAAACAGACATACTCATCATAGGCTCCGGGCTGGCAGGTTTATTTCTGGCCATCAAAACGGCTCAGAAACGCCCGGATCTTTCCATTGTTATCATGACCAAATCCCTGGCCGATACCGGAAATACCCGTTATGCTCAGGGCGGAATCGCCACAGTGACCGATCTGGTAAACGACAGCTACGAGCAGCACATACAGGACACCCTGAGTGCCGGTGGCGGCTGTTGCAATGAAAAAATTGTCCGCATGGTCGTTCAGCAGGCTCCGGACAGAATAGAAGAACTGCTCACTATGGGCATTGCTTTCGATACAAAACCGTCCGGAATCTGGGATCTGGGACTGGAAGGCGGGCATTCCCGCAACCGTATACTGCATCATAAAGACATTTCCGGACTGGAAATAGAACGGAAATTACTGGCGGTAATCCCTCAATTACCCAACATCCGGTTACTGGAAAACCAGCTGTGTGTTGACCTGAGTACCGAAAAAGACAAAACAGATCAGGAATATTGTTCCGGTGTTTTCTATTTTAATAAAACCAGACATCGCATCAAACATATCCGGGCAAGATCCATTGTACTGAGTACCGGCGGTTGCGGTCAGCTTTTTAAAAATACCACCAATCCGGAGGTTGCCACCGGCGACGGTGTTGCCATGGCCTATCGTGCCGGGGCGGCAATTGAACAGCTGCACTACATACAGTTCCATCCTACTGCGCTTTATGAAGCAAACAAACATCCTTTTTTCCTGTTATCGGAAGCATTGCGAGGCTTCGGTGCCTATGTTGTGGATGAAAACCAAAAGCGTTTTCTTTTTAAATATGACACCCGCGGCGAACTCGCCACGCGGGATATCGTATCGCAGGCCATCAATAGCGAACTGGAAAAAACTGGCAAAAAACACGTCTATCTCGATTGCAGACACCTTGATTACGACGCGTTCTACCGGCACTTCCCGACCATCACCGATTATTGCCGCACTATCGGGTTAAATCCTCAGGAAGACCTGATTCCCGTGGTACCGGCAGCACATTATCAGTGTGGCGGTATAACCGTAGACCAGCATTCCCGTACAACGGTTAAAAACCTGTATGCCATCGGGGAATGTTCCTGTACCGGATTGCACGGCAAAAACCGCCTCGCGTCCAATTCGCTGCTGGAAGCCCTTGTATTTGCTCATCAGGGATCGGAACACATCTGCAAGACCATTGATACCATTGCCTTTTCATCCCTGATCTTTATGAATAAGCAGCAGTCCGTTTTACCAGACAATCCTGATTCCGGATTTGCGGCATTAAAAGAAGAATTGCAGCAGGCCATGACTGCTTTTTATACCGATAAAGAAGCCAAAACAGCATTAAATACCATCAAACAGCTTAAAACCACAGCCGACCAGATTAACAGTAAGCAGAAAATCACACCGTCTTTTATCGAACTGATCAACATGCTTACCGTAGCCTCTTTAATTGTCGAACAAACCAAACATTCTAAAAACGTCACCCCACTGACTTAATAATTATATTTTTTCAACTATGGAAGCCAATACTAAAATAACTATCGGAGAAATTGTTGCTCAGGATTTCAGAACTGCAGCCTTATTCTCAAAATACGGAATCGATTTCTGCTGCAAAGGGCACCGCACTTTGGAAGAAGTCTGTACTAAAAAAAGAATCGACCAGGACATGCTTCAGGACGAACTCGAAACGATCCTGAGTAATAATGAATCGGAATCTATTGATTACCGTTCCTGGCCTCTGGATTTATTAACCGATTATATTGAAAAAACCCATCACCGGTATATCACCGAAAAAACGCCGGTATTACTGCAGTTTCTATCTAAATTGTGCAAAGTGCATGGCGAAAGACATCCGGAACTGTTTGAAGTAAATACGCTCTTTTCCGAATCAGCAGGCGATCTGGCAGCACATCTGAAAAAAGAAGAACTGATCCTTTTCCCGTTTATCCGGAAAATGGTCAATGCACAGCTCTACCACCATCCTATCGAGCAGCCGCATTTCGGCAATGTCGAAAATCCGGTAGCCATGATGAAAGAAGAACACGATACCGAAGGGGAACGCTTTCGCAAAATTGCGGCAATAACCGATAACTACACCCCGCCTGCCGATGCCTGCAATACATACCGGGTAACCTTTGCTATGCTGGAAGCCTTCGAAAATGACCTGCACAAGCACATTCATCTTGAAAACAATATCCTTTTTCCGAGAGCGATTGCACTGGAAAAAAATTTTGAATCCTATACCTAACCACCAAACAGCGCCAGTATGAAAAAGTATGTCATCAAACGAAACGGTATTTACGAACACTTTGAAAGCTTTAAAATAAAGGACGCCATCCAAAAGGCCTTTCACAGTGTTTCCCAAACTTTTGATCCGGATATTTACGATTCGGTATTGCTGCTGCTGCAACAGAAAAACCTATGGGCGGTAGAAGACATTCAGGACAGCATTGAAAGAGCGCTATTTGACCGGGGTTACTTTGATGTCATGAAATCCTTTATGGTGTATCGGCATACGCGAAAATTACAGCGCGAACACATTAACGGACTCAATGACGATACTACTTATGTAAACAGTACCCAGACGATAGAAGAATACATCATGCAGACCGACTGGCGCATTAATGCGAATGCCAATACGTCCTATTCCAATGCCGGGCTGGTTAACAATACCGCCGGGAAAATCATTGCCAATTACTGGCTGGACAAGGTTTATTCTAAAGAAGAAGGATATGCCCATCGCAACGGTGACCTACACATACACGATCTGGACTGCCTGACCGGGTATTGTGCCGGCTGGAGCCTCAGGGTTTTACTTGATGAAGGTTTTAACGGTGTTCGCGGCAGGGTTGAAAGTAAAGCCCCCTCCCATTTCCGGGAAGCGTTGGGGCAAATGGCAAACTTTTTAGGGATTCTCCAGAGCGAATGGGCCGGTGCCCAGGCATTCAGCTCGTTTGATACCTATCTGGCGCCCTATGTTTTTAAAGACCAGCTTTCTTTTGACGACGTGCTGAAAGCGATCCGCAGCTTTGTTTACAACCTGAATGTTCCGGCGCGCTGGGGACAATCGCCGTTTACAAACATCACGTTAGACTGGGTTGTTCCTGCCGATTTAAAAGAGCAGATCCCTACCAAAAACGGGCTGCACCTGTTTACCGCATTAGAAAACGAAAAGCTGAACCGTCTTGCCGGCGAAAGGAAAGCCGGAAAACTTACAGACATGACCTACGGGCATTTTCAGCAGGAAATGAATCTTATTAATAAGGCCTATTATACGGTGATGACCGAAGGCGATGCCAACGGTCAGCCGTTTACCTTCCCGATCCCGACCGTAAACATTACGGAAGATTTTGACTGGGAAGGAGAAAATACCGGACTGTTGTTTGAAAACACTGCAAAAATAGGTTCTTCCTACTTTCAGAACTTTATCGGCAGCCAGTATATGACCGATGCTGACGGAAACAAAATTGAAAACCCGAATGCTTACAAGCCCAATGCCGTACGCAGTATGTGCTGCCGCCTGCAACTGGACCTGAGAGAGCTTTTAAAACGCGGTAACGGCCTTTTTGGCAGTGCCGAAATGACCGGCAGTATTGGCGTGGTTACGATCAATATGGCGCGTCTGGGCTACCTGTATCAGGGCGATCAGCAGAAATTGTATGAACGCCTGGACGAACTGCTGTTAATAGCAAAGACTACGTTGGAAAAGAAACGGGCTTTTATCCAGCAAATGTTTGACCGCGGTCTGTATCCGTATACCAAAAGGTACCTGACACATTTCCGGAATCATTTTTCGACTATCGGTGTAAACGGTATGAATGAAATGATCCTGAATTTTACCGCGCAGCAACAGGATATTACCAGTGCTTCCGGAATACGGTTTGCTTCGGAAATACTAGATTACATCCGGCTCCGGATGACCGCCTTTCAGGAAGAAACCGGCAATCTGTATAATCTTGAAGCCACACCGGCAGAAGGAACGACCTATCGTTTTGCCAAAGAGGATAAAAAGCGTTTTCCGGACATCATCCAGGCAGGACAGGGAGAAAATATTTATTATACCAACAGTTCGCAGCTTCCGGTGAGTTATACGGAAGATCCGTTTGAGGCGCTGCTTTTACAGGATTCCCTGCAATGCAAATATACCGGCGGTACCGTACTGCATTTATACATGCGGGAAAAAATCAGTACCCCGGAAGCCTGTAAAAACTTTATTAAAAAAGTACTCGTCAATTTTAAACTCCCTTATATCACGGTAACACCGGTTTTCAGTATCTGCCCGGTTCACGGTTACCTGAACGGGGAACACGAATACTGTCCGAAATGTGACACACAACTATGGGAAGCATATCAACTTAATTCAACAATATATGAAAACACAACAACAGTTTCTGGAAAGTGAACCGGACAAAAGAAGTAAATGTCTGGTTTATACAAGAGTAATGGGCTACCACAGACCGGTAGAAAGTTTTAATATAGGAAAAAAAGGTGAACACCAGCAACGCACACATTTCAGCGAAAGTAAGACCAAAAGGACCGATCTATAATATCACGCCTTTTACCTTACTGGATTACCCGGATAAATCAGCCTGCATCGTTTGGTTTGCAGGCTGTAATATGCGGTGTTTGTATTGTTATAATCCTGAAATTGTACTGGGAAAAGGCACATTGGATTTTGAGGATATTTACCGCTTTCTCGAATCCCGGAAAGGACTGCTGGACGGCGTTGTGCTTAGCGGCGGTGAATGTACGCTGCACCGTCATCTCCATATTTTTATTACTACAATCAAAGCCATGGGATTTGCAGTAAAGATTGATACAAACGGATCTAATCCATTGTTATTAAAACAATTACTACTCTATCATCTAATTGATTATGTCTCATTGGATTTTAAAGCATTACCCAACCAATTTCAGCACATTACCCAGTCGGATTTATTTTCAGATTTCGAACAATCATTATCATTATTACTCACTGCCGGAATACCTTTTGAGATCCGGACGACGGTACATTCGGATCTGATTCCGGAATCGGATTTTATCCGGATGGTTGATTATCTGGAAGAAAAAGGATATACCGGAAATTATTATATACAGCATTATATGAATAATGTCCCGACGCTGTCAAAACTGGATGTTTCACAAATCAAATTAAAAAAAGAAAACTTTTACAGCTCGAAAATCTGCCTTATTTTTAGAGAATAGTTCTCCCTGCTGTCCATCAAAAATAATCTGAAATGAAAAAAAGCTGGTTTATTGTCTGCCTTATTAATTTTTTCATAGCTTCCCTCATGGGGGCTTTTCTCCGGCTTTCCCAGCTAACCCCGCTGCCTTTTGATTATACTTTCCTGCTGCACGGGCATTCCCATACCGCTATATTGGGATGGCTGTATCTGGTGCTGTACGGATTATTACTACATCATTTTGTACCGGAAAAAGAACGGGAAAAACCGTATTATAACCGCTTATTCTGGCTGACACAAGGTTCCGTTTTCGGAATGATGGTCAGCTTCCCGATCCAGGGTTATGCCTTGTTTTCAATATTTTTCTCAACAGCTCATATCTTTTGCAGTTACTGCTTTTGTTATAAAATCTGGAAAGAGCAAAAAAGCCAATCCGCTTCCGGCCGGAAACTGCTGAAAGCTGCTCTTGTGTTTATGCTTGTATCCACTGCGGGCGTGTGGTCACTGGGAATCATCGGCGCTACGGGTATTAAAAATCCTGCCGTATACCAATCGGCAATACAATTTTTTCTTCATTTTCAGTTTAACGGCTGGTTTCTCTTTGCTGTACTGGCATTGTTATTCAATCAGCCTGACAGCAATGATGCCGATCACATTAAAAAATTCCGTTATTTCTTTAACCTGCTCATCCTGGCAACCATACTAACATTAGGATTACCGCTAAACTGGTATTTTCCGAATGCCGTATTGTACTGGTCGAATGCCGCCGGAGTACTGTTGCAGTTTATTGCCTTATTGCTTTTTTATCAGCTTTGCCGTATTCCTTTGCTGCGCTATCTTCAGGACAAACCGTTCCTTATCCGGTTACTGGCTGGTGTCGGCCTGATTTCTTTATTGCTGAAAATTGCCCTGCAGTGCTTTACGATATGGAATGAAATAGCCGAAGCTTCCCATTATATCCGGAATTTTACCATTGGTTTTATCCACCTCCTTATGCTCGGGATCATCAACAGTGCCGTTTTTCTGTTTGCAGCAGCAAATCCTGCCTTAAATTTTTTAAACAATAAAAAAAGCCAACTTGGGCTTTTCCTATTCTTAAGCGGGTTTCTGGCTACAGAAATACTTCTTTTTTTACAGGGCAGCTATTTCTTTTTCGGCAAAGGAACCATCCCCAATTATACGGTACTCCTATTTAGTTTTTCACTGCTGCTGCCTTTAGGATTAATAGTATTGCTTTTAAAAATCCTCAAAAAAAACAAACCATGAATTACCATCATCTTATATTGATCGTTCATCTTCTTGCTGCCTGCATCTGGGTAGGCGGTCACCTGCTGCTGTGTCTCCGGTTCCTGCCACAGGCCATAAAAGAGACAAAACCGGAGATCATTACCACTTTTGAAAAAAAATATGAAGCCATCGGTATGCCGGCTTTGCTGTTACTGCTGCTCAGCGGACTCTGGATGGCTTTTGATTTCGGAATTCCGGTAAAGCAGTGGTTTACTTTTTCCAGTCCCATAGAACGCGTAATCTCTGCCAAATTGCTGTTACTGCTGCTTACGTTCCTGTTTGCCTTATGTGCCCGTTTTTTTGTTATCCCAAAGCTGAATAAAGACAACCTGAACGTGATGGGACTGCTTATCATTTGTGTTACACTAACCGGAATGGCAATGCTGATATTGGGCTCTACGGTGCGATACGGCGGGATTCATTAAAATAGAAATGCCCCGGTAGGATTAGTCGATAATCCTACCGGGGCATTTCTGCGGCACAGCATTATTTTGCCGTTGTGAATATTCTGGGATTGATTTTTATCATAAGCCAGGCCCAGTTGTTATCCAGTCCTTTATTTCCTGATTTTAAAACTTCCAGTGTGCCGGAACCGAACATCTGGGAATAACCACCAGTAATGGTTATGTTCTTCTGGAGGGCATACGCTGCCGTAATGTCTATTTCGGTACCCAGATAGGAATCTATTTTTTCGGTTGTCTGCTGCGGATCAAGTACCGTTGCCGCCGTCATAAAAAGATGCGGCATCATGTTGAACTGCCACTTATCCTGCGAATATCCCAGTTTCAGGAATACATCCTGCAAGCCCACTGTATTTTTATAGTTCCCTACATAGAAGTAATCCATAAAGCCGTTAAAACCGTGGTTGGTTCCGAATATCGGGTTAAACGATTTGTTCTTTGCATCCGTATTGTCCTGTCCGGTACCGGAAAGGTATTCATAACCGGCTCCAATGCTTACTTTACTGGTCAAGGCATAATTAAGTGTAAGCCCTGCATAAAAGGCACGAACCGTCGCATTATCCGTTGCCATTCTCGTTTTTCCGGTTTGTCCGTACAAGCCTAAATCTGCCGTGATACCGCTCTTTTTATAGGACAGATACGTTCCGAAGGTCTGCAGGTTGTTTTCCCGTAATTCGGTTGGAGCTGCTTCATACTGAAAGCCCGTATTCAGAAACAGCAAACTCATTCCCAATGCATCAAATGTGGTGTGGTACCAGGCATACTGCATGTGCTTGTAACTTGTTGTGTACAGATCGCGGTACAGTTTTTCGGCATCCGAATTTAAAGCAAAACCCAAATCCAGCTGGTGCCGGTCCGGTTTAAAAGAGATCAAAAGGGCATCATGGCTTTGCCCCTGCTGTGCCCAATCGATCTCACCCATTATCCTCTGATTGTCATAGGACAGTACCTGCCTGCCCAATTTTACCGACCATTTGGGGTTTAGTGCATATTGCGCCCAGGCTTCATAAAGGGCTATCCCGTTTTTATCGGACACGGCCGTTGTGGGCACATCTCCCCAGACTCTGATATTCTGCAGGGTTACTACCGCTTTTAATTTTTCGTGCCGGTAATTTAAATTCAAACGGGACCGCTGGGATACAAACGAAGTGGGTAGTGCCCCGTCCTTCATCAGCTCTTTAAAGCCGTTGCGATACTCATAACGCGGTCTTAACTGTATATTCGCGTCAAATTCCTGGGCACAGGCGCCCGAGCCTATTATTAAACTGAATAACAAGCCTGTTTTTTGTACTAATTTCATCATGGTTTAATGGTGTTTTGCTGCCTCAGCAATAATGTTACGAACCGTTTCGTCATAGCTGATGCCAAGTCCTTCCTGCTGAAAAGTTAATTCTCCGCCGGTGTTAAAAACACTGATGATGTTAGAATGCGAAAAGTCCACAGGCGTTATCTTTTTATAGTTTACCGCCAGTACCGCTGCAAATTCCCGGGTATTTTCTTCCGTTGACCGAAGAAACAGCCATTGCTCCCCTTCCATTTTGTTTTCTTTTGCAAATGCTTTTAATCGTTTGGGCGTATCGGTTTCGGGGTCGATACTCACCATAATCAGTCTGACATCCTTTTTGATGTTTTCCGGCAGCCGCTGCTCGATATGCCGCATATCTGCTATTAATCTGGGACAGGCGGCCTTACAGGAAGTATAGATCATGACCATGACCAGAACTTTTCCTTTAAGGTCTTTCATTTCGATCTCTTTATTGTCCTGAGTGGTCCATCTGGAAGGCAGGTTATAGATGGAAAGTCCGGAAAATTCCCCGGCTTCCGAAAGTCTTTCCGGGGTTTGTTCCTGGGAATTACAATGTTGTATCCCGGCAAGGATTATCAGTAATCCTAACAGTATTTTTTTCATGTTGTTTGCTTTATTGTTCCGTTAAAAAAGTTGTTGTACTTTTTATCAAATCTTTTTCAGGGGCTATATCCCGGGCACATCGAAATCCCAGGTTTCGTGTTGAATAATTCGCTTTTAAACTGCCCCGGAAGGCATATCGCATAAAAGCGGCATAATTCATCAGGTCGGTTGCATTTACAGCACCGCTTCCGCAAAATAAACTGGTATCGGTGTCCTTGTCTTTTCTGGACTCGCCGGAAAGCAGTATGCTGTTAAAATCGGAGGTCCATTCCCAAATCAGGCCGTGCATATCGTAAACGCCCCAATAGTTCTTAAAGGTCTGCCCTATGGCATTGTTATACGTTTTTGACTTTTCATACCAGCTCAGTATGTATTTGTTGTATTCTTCTCTCGTCCGGGCATCTGCTTTTTGTTCATCTGCCATGGCTACATATTCCCATTCGTCCATTGTGGGCATGCGTTTTCCCTGGCATTCACAATATTTTTTTGCGGCAAACCAGGAAACATTGGTAACAGGAGCATCACTTTTATTCGCACCGTAATCAAAATCATTTTTCCAGTAGGATAAATAGCTTTTATCGGCAAAAATGGCTTTAATTCCGAAACGGGTATATTCCGGTTTCCGGTTTACGAAATTCAGATATTCGGCATTGGTTACCGGATAAACATCTATTTTGAAAGAGGAAACAGCTACCGGTTTTTCGGTGGTAGCACCATAAAGGGGAACAAAAGTCCCCCCTTTTATGGTTACCATTTTTGTTTCCTGTGCATTCAGGAATACGGTTATAAAACCGATTATAAGACTGACAACAATTCTATCGGGCTGATACATGGCTGTTTTTTTTACTTTATTTTTTACCTCGCTGTGCTTTGACCATTTCCGGGCTGACCTTTTTACCGCTATTGCCCCAGTTGCCGTACACATAGGTCAAAACATCTGCAACCTGTTCATCTGTCAAGCCTTGTGATGTCATCATTGCATTGTACTTTTTACCGTTTACCGTTATCTCACCGCTCAGTCCGTTAAGAACTGTCCGGATGGCACGATTAGCGTCTTTATTCAGATAATCCGAATTTGCCAGTGGCGGAAAAGCACCGGGTACGCCCTGACCGTTAGCCTGATGGCAGGCAATACAGGTCTTGGCATAGATACTTTTTCCTTTATCGGTATTTTGCATATTGCTTTTTGCTGCAGTTTCTTTTACCGGAGCAGTAAAAGCGGTCAGACCAATTGTAAAACAAGCGATCACGACTCCTGCTATTACTTTTTTCATGATTTTATTCTTTTATTCGTGGATATCTTTTAATTTTTGTGCCGGTTTGCTTCGTTCGGCTTTTACCATTGCTGTGGTTACATTGGTTTTATTATTGCCCCAATTGTTGTACACATACGTCAATACATTGGCAATCTCATCGTCTGTCAGGTTCTGGCTGGTCATCACGCTGTTGTATTTTTTACCGTTTACCGTTATTTCGCCTGTCAACCCGTGCAGTACTGCATTAATTGCTCTTTTTGTATCGGCATTCAGGTAATCTGATTTGGCCAATGGCGGAAAGGCGCTTGGGATGCCCTGTCCTTCAGACTGATGGCAGGCAAAACAGGTTCTGCCATAGATTTCTTTACCGGCTTTAAGTTTTTCGTCCAGTGTTTTGGGAGCAACCGCTTTGGGTGCGTCTTTTTCTTTAGGCATATTCTGGATCGTTCCGCCTTCCGGTAAATAGATTCCTTCCTGTACCGTTCCTGAATAGACATTTTTATCCTGCTCGCCTTCTACTTTCAGCATACCTAAAGCCCCTTTGTTAAACGCTCTGAAAATGGAATGATCCACCAGGATAAAGGTGCCCGGAACATCAACCTTAAATTCAACAATTGCAGCACCTCCGGCCGGTATTAAGGTGGTCTGTACATCTTTATTGATAACGCTTCCGCCTTCGAGGTATACTTTATCGAAAATTTCACCGATCACATGGAAGGACGATACCAGGTTCGGTCCGCCGTTACCCATATAAATACGGACTGTTTCTCCTTTTTTTGCCGTGATGGCATTGTCCCCGGTTATAGCGCCTACTTTACCGTTAAAAACAACATAGTCCGGTTGTTCCTTGATTGCTTTTTCCATATCGAAAGGCTGGGTTCCCTGATCGCCATAATTTCCTTTGGTGTAGAAATCACCCTGCATTACATAGTATTCCTTGTCTACCGGAGGCAATCCGCCTTCGGGCTCTACCAGAATTAGCCCATACATACCGTTGGCAATGTGCATCCCCACCGGAGCTGTAGCGCAGTGGTAAACATATAGCCCCGGATTCAGGCATTTGAAGTTAAATACTTTTTCATGTCCCGGAGCAACTAAAGAAGAGGTTGCACCTCCACCCGGTCCTGTTACTGCATGCAGGTCGATATTGTGTGGCAGCTTGTTATCGGGATGGTTTTTTAAATGAAACTGCACTTCGTCTCCAATACGGGTTCTGATAAAACTTCCCGGAACAGAACCGCCAAAGGTCCAGTAAACATATTTCACCCCGGCAGTCATTTCGCCTTCCAGTTCCTTGATTTCCATGTTTACAATCAGTTTTGTTGCTGCACGGTTGCCTATAGGCTTGGGTACAAACGGCGGTGAAGTGAGTTCTGCAACCTGTTCTCCTACTACTTTAATTTTTGTCGGATCGCCTGGTGATTTGTCCCTAAATGATAACAAACCGATTGTAATTGTTGTTATTACCAACAAACTCACCACAATTTTTAATTTGATTTTCATGTCTAATGATTTTCGTTTAACTTAATTTGTCAGGTAAAGTTATGTTCTTGCTTACCGCTTTATTATGATTCCAGTCATGCCCGAAAAAAATAATATTCAGTACACTAATTGGTCATAATACTTACCGTTATGACAAAAGGGGAAGTGATGATCGGATCGTAAAATCAGGTCTGATAATGGTTAGGTAAACAAATAAAAATCAGAGAATGATGCGTAACAGCAGTATATACAAAAGGATGGAAATTATTCCATCCTTTTTATACAGAAGTTATTGTTTGGATATAAATTACAGAGTGGTTTATTAACCTTGAAATTAGTTTGTTATTCCATAAATAAGATAAACCAACCAGCTAAAATAAAAAAGAAGTGATGGTAAAATAAGGTAAAAATCTCTACGATGATTCTGAAATTTCCCTCTGTAACAGAATAAAAATATTTTTACGGTTAAAATTAAATTGATTATAAAAAGTGGAAGATGGATAAAATATGATATAATAACTAATGTCTTTCTCATATTTAAACCTTCAATAAAAAGATATTTATTAGTAATGATAACTTCTAAAATTATTAAAACCAAAACTAACACAAAAGATATGTATGATAATATACTTCTTTTCATTGCTATCGTTGTCTATGCATAATTAATATTTTGATATATTACCTATTTACATTTCGAAATTCTTATTGTATCATTTTCTATTACTAATCCAATATTTTTCTCCAATGATCTTTCAACTTTTTCGGAAGACCATCTATTATTTTCATCAAAATTATAGTAATTGGTTTCTAATCCTATTGTAATTTCATTATCGTTGATTTCATGATAATTAATTTTTCTAAAATAAACCCAATCCTCTTTTTTTATTGAATAAAGGATAATATCTTTTAATAATCCAGAGTCTATTTTTTTAATTATTTCATTATTTGAGTCAATAATGATGATTTTCAATAATGATGGACTAAGTGTTAATTCTTTAGCATCATAGGAGATCTTCTTTACACATACAGATTTTGCTTTATCTCTTTGTTTACAGGAAATTATTCCCAAAAAAACGAACATCAATATATATACTATTGAAAAAGAAGAATTTCTAAAAATATTTTTTCTGATCATTTGAACTTAAGAATTTTGATTGATGCATAACCGTAAGGCAAAAACATCTGATTTCTCTGCCAACTGTAGGTCATAATTTCATCTTCTGTTATTGCTTTCCATTATGAAAATATAATATAAACGCTATTTAATCATAATACTTTTAAATGAATCAAGTAAGATGTTCTGATCAGCTTCATTAAGGTTTTTACCTGAAATTGTTAAACTATTATTGTCTTTAAGGTTGCTGAAATATATCCCTACTTCACCTTTTCCAGTAATTTTAGGAACTTTAATTTTTCCAGTAATTTTATTGATTGTATCATAATAGTAATACTCTTTTAAAAATGTACCCTGTGCTTGATCTATTTCTGGCTTCTTTGAGTAATATAAACCTGTAATATCCATTCCTGAGGATTTAAATTCTTTTATTTGTTCATAAGAGAATACCTTATTAGTTTCATCAAACTTTTCTGAATATTTTCCATAGTCACTAAATATAGAATCACCATTTTTAGTAATAATTAAAAAAACATGTGAATCTATCCCTTTGAGTTCAACTTTACGCCAGCTTTGAGGAATATCCATTGTATATTGATCAAAATCAGTTTTTTTGTTATAATCTGTACCTGTACATCCTATAAAATTTAAAACGCTTAGAATAAATGATGTTTTTATTATACTTTTTTTCATAATAATATTAGGAGATATAATATTCAATCTTATTTTTTGGTTTAGGCGGTAAACCTTTGGAAAACTGTAGTTTTTCAGTATAAAACATTATCTTTTTACCCACAAATTAATCACTTCTGCAGTATTTTTATTAATTCTTAAATAATAAGTTCTGTCCACTCCTGGTACACCTACTTTCTTAGAAGAAGCGATAATTTCCCATACTTTACCATCAGCTATTAAGTTTACAGTAAAAGGTCTTAATTGTTCAAAATCAATATTCCTGTATTGTTCCTTATAAATTATATCGGCTAATTTCAATGCCATTTCTTTATCTGTAACAATGTCAATTGCATATCGTTCAGTAATCTTTTTAGGGAGATCTGTTACGGGATTGTATGGTTTATCTTTTAATGAACTACATCCATTACAGAATATAGCTATTATAATTATCCAGAATGTTGTTATTGTTATCTTTATCATTATATCAATTATTTAGGTAAAATTCTTGATACCACATTAGGTGATATCGTATTTAATCTTAAATTTTTTGAATTAGGATCAGATGGTAAATCTGTGAAAATAGGTTTATTATATGGTCTTGCTTCACCTGGTTTTGATTTTCCATAATTTTTATTAGGGTCAAATTCATTTATCCCTCCATTTGGAGTTCCTAAAAATCCTATTACGGGTTTTCTATATGGATTTCCTATACTTCCATCGCTATTAGTATATGTGTTTTTATAAATACTTATATCATCATCAGAGAATTTATTATCATCACTTGTAAATTTTCCACCACCAATGCTAACAGGTCTATCAGCTCCATGTGTATGACCATCAGCCATTATCTCTGCATTTTTATCATTCATAACAGATTTTATATCCGATTTAACAATATCAAACGATACAGATCCATTAGTCCCTTTAGATGGGACAGAATAAGTATAATAAGGATTTCCTTCGGAATCTTTAGTTTTATAAAAAATTGTATGTAATTCTGTTTTATTAATAATCGAAAATCCATTATATAATTTCCCGAAATCATGTGCAGCATCTCTTAACGTAACAAATTTATCACCTGGATCATCATTCTCCCCATATTTTTCATTCCCCACTGCTGTAGTCATTTGTATACGGTCATCATAAATATTGGAAGTACTTATGGCCTGCATACCATCCGGATCGATAAAATAGACCGGATTGTCCAATGCATAAACGTAGGGCGAAAAACGCCTGGATTTTTCTGCCAGCGGATTGATATTCATCCATCGACCAATCGCAGGATCATAATTCCGGGCACCGTAGTCGTATAGGTTTAATCTTAATTCATGCTGAAATTCTTTTCCGTTATAGCTGTATCGATAAGGGTTTACTATTGTCTTTTTCTGTTCCGTCCAGATACCCGAAATACCATTTTCAGGGACTATAAAAGCATACTTTTGTGTATTATAGCCTTTGTGTTCCAGTCCGTACGGATAATAATGACTTTCGCGGATGATTTTAAGGGCATCGGTAGTATTGTCCTTTGCCCAGCTCAGACGCACATTACCCAAATGATCGGTATAATTGTACACATACGTAAAATCCATTCCGCTGTCACTATTCGTTACAGCCACATATCCTTCTTCATGCTGAAAGAATTTCAATTCGCCGTCTTCATACTGGAATCCGCCCAGATAATCGGTAACGGTAGTCTTATCGCCAACAGTGACTTTCTTTTGTCTTTTTTCACCCACAGCATTGTAAAGATACACAATTTTGTCACCGTTGGAAAAGGTAATGACTACCGGTAAATTCAGGTGGTTGTAGGTAATATTGGTGATGTTCTTGTTGGCATCCCGGATCAGATTGCCAGAAGCATCATAAGTATAATCATCCGTAGCGCCGTTTTCTACAACTGTCTGAGCAGTAATATGCAGGCTCAGTAAGCATAACATCCAAAACATTTTTTTCATATCACATTGCGTTTAAATTCTGCCTGATTTTTACAGAAAAGTTAAACTCAAATTTTAAAATGTTTTCGCAATTTTCCTAAACCATATAGTTCTAAATAATACCTATTTGGTATAAAATAAATTAGAATATTATTTATATTTTGATATTTTCTTTATATTGCTGTTTCCCCGCCACCATTTATTTTAAATAAAAACGATTATTATGGTTAACAGGGTACTGCTTAAAATCCGGCTGTTGCGACTTGAAAAAAAGTATTCGCAGGAATATATTGCTTTGCGGATGAATATTTCACAAAGCTATTACGGACGCATTGAAAATGGAAAAACCACTCTTTCCATAAAACGATTGTTACAGTTGCTCGTTATATTAGAAACCGATTGTGCTGCCTTTTTTAATGACCTTGAGGAAGTGAATACATTTGAGGTTTGATACCTGAAAAAATGCTATTTAAAAGCCATATACAGAGTGGCTTTTTTGGTTTTATTGACAACAAAATACAGTATAATCTGACTCTATATACGCAATTATACTCAAAATAAGAATTATTGTTATTTTGGCATCCGGATGTTCCAGAATTATACTTTATTTACCACACAATTATTTTTCAAAAACGTAAAAATCAACGTAAAACAAGGCATGCAGTATTTTTATAAGGTTGACCTTAATTTTTAAAGAACTACTAAACGGATGGATTTTTTGAACTACAATTGCTTCTGAATCCAATATAGAAATGTTAGCAGATCCATGAAAATTGAAGTTGACAGGGCGGTATCGTAACCAGAAAAAGTACCTGAAATTATCGTCCTTAATGGCAGCAATCTGCAAAGGGAAGTTTTAGCTATTATGAAAAATTTATTTTTAAAAGTAGCACTATTGCTGTTTTTATTAAGTGCAGGCCTATTTTTAGGCAATGGAAAAAATGAAGTAGCGGTTATAAAAAATAAGACTACTGATTTTTTAGACAATTACTACCCAAACAGGTATAACCTGGGAAAATCTCTTGAAACTACGGTCAATAAACAAACGCTTATTATTTCAGAAATTTTAAATGAATCCGGCAAAAGTATTTCCGGCTATATTGTTACCAGTAAAGATTATCAGGAACTTTTATATTTTGCTGATTATAAAAGGGAATTATTTGAAATTGTATGCTATGATTTTATACAGCATGCTACTGATCTGATTAATTTTACAACAAACAGTCACTTTGAATCATTTGTCAGAACAGACTTAATTAACGAAATTGAAAAGGGAAATTCATCCCCAGCTACCGCAATGAAATTTTGGGGAACATCCTGTGGTCCTCCTTTTTCACTTGAGGAAAATTCCTGTTACAGAAACTGTTGTTACTATGTATTATGGGTCAATACCGGTTGTGATGTTGTTGGATGTTAACCCAATATTTGATATTTGAGGTTTGATTTATTGTGGGTACCAACTTTAACCTAATATGATGAAAAAACATATCCTATTTCTATTCCTGTTTATGTTTACCGCAATACAATTGCATTCCCAAAAGATACTGGTTATTGACTCCTTAACCCAAAAACCAATCCCGTATATAACTGTCCGGTACAATAAAAATGACGGAACCTATACCGATGAAAAAGGATATTTTACCGTAAATAATAAATCCAATGATAGCGTAATGCTATCCCATATTGCTTATAACAATTATTCGATTAAAGCAGCTCTCATAAAGGACACCATTATAATGTCGCCTAAAACAAAGCCGCTACATGAAATAATAATTACAAACGCCAATAGTGTCAAACATATTGATTTTTTGAAAAAGAGCTTTAATCACGGTAGTTTTCCAATATCCTCCCGGGTAGAACTGGTCACTTTAATAATTCCAGGTACCGGAAACACAAATGCGATGATAACCAAACTGGAATTGCGTTTTGAAAAGAAACGCTTTGAAAAAACAGAAAAAGACATCAAAACGTTGTTCCGTATTAATATATATACGGTACAGCAGGAGCAGATTCATGATAAAATATTTACTAGCGCCGTTTATAACCGTAATTCTTTAAAGCAGGAAAAAGTTGAACTTGATCTGACAGATTCCGATATTCAACTACCGGAAAACGGGCTGTTTATTGGTATTGAAGTAATCGGCGATGTTGCTGTAAATGGAACTTTAACAGCCAATAACAATTCCGTAAGACCTCTATTAACCGATAAGGCAACAAACGATTATACCGCCAAAACCTTTTTAAGATACACTTTTGACGGAAAAAAGAAACTCCAGCCCTTAAATACCGTATTGGAGAACAATGTTGATCCCAAAACAAAACGAAACCTTTCTTTTGGACTAACGCTCACTAAGTAAATCAAGGATTAAAAACACAATCATAAACCGTAAAAAACTAAAATATGAGAACATTTATATTCATCGCAAGCATCGTGTGTTGCCTGTATTTTTCAGCTTTAATTTTATACAGCTATACCGACACAACGATTCAGGCAGTAACTATTTTAGGAGAAATCATCACTATTCCTTTACTTATTACCAACCAGGCTGTTCTAATCGTAGCTACTCTAAAATGGATTGCCGTTGATAAACTCGTCTTTAAGTCGACTTACCTGTTTTCCTTTTTACTGTCGGTTAGCAGTAGCCTATTGCTTATTCTTGCGGATTGAAATATAAAAAAGCCTCCGATTGGAGGCTTTTTTTTAATTATCTTCTATTTTTCGACGTTGTCTTTCTGTTTTCAGTAAGGTTAACTCTCTACTGGTTTGTCCGGCCACAGAAGTGTTTTCTTCTGCACGACGGATTAAGTACGGCATCACATCACGAACCGGTCCGAATGGTAAATATTTCGATACGTTATAGTCGTTTGCAGCAAGGTTATAACTGATGTTATCACTCATACCATACAACTGTCCGAAATAAACGCGGCTGTCATGTTTCGGGATATTGTGCTCCTCCATTAACTGCATCAGGCGGTACGAACTGTTTTCGTTATGCGTTCCGGCAAAGATTGCCATCGTATCGATATGCTCGATCATGTACTGGATTGCGCTGTCATAATTAATGTCGGTTGCCTCTTTAGAAGCACAGATCGGGGTTTTATAACCTTTCTCTTCTGCTCTTTTATGCTCTTTTTCCATATACGCCCCACGAACGATTTTCATACCGATATGGAAACCTTCCGCTTTTGCTTCCGCATGCAGTTTCTTTAAGTAATCCAAACGATCCCAACGGTACATTTGCAGCGTATTGTAAATAATTGCTTTTTCCTTGTTGTATTTGCGCATCATGTTTGCTACCAACTCATCTGCAGCATCCTGCATCCAGCTTTCTTCCCCGTCAATTAGCAATACAACATCTTTTTCATAAGCCGTTTTACACACTTTTTCAAAACGTGCCACTACTCTGTCCCACTCCTGTTGCTCATCGGCTGTCAGCGTTTGTTTTTCACCCAATTTCTCATACAGGTAAAAACGTCCCAATCCGGTTGGTTTAAACACTGCAAAAGGAATCGCCTGACGTTCTTTGGCAAATTCAATCGTTTTTAAGGTCATTTCCAAAGCGGCATCAAACTGGGCTTCGTCTTCTTTTCCTTCAACGGAATAGTCCAGTACCGAAGTCACACCTTTGGTAAACATTCTGTCCACCACTTTCAGACAGTCATCCTCACTCACTCCACCGCAAAAATGGTCAAATACCGTAGCCCGGATTAATCCTTCTACCGGAAGATGTGCCTTTAAAGCAAAATTGGTAACGGCTGTTCCTATTTTAACCAACGGTTCATTGTCGATCATTTTAAAAAGAAAATAAGCTCTGTCAAGCTCTGTATCGCTTTTAAGTGCAAAAGCAACCTGCGTATTGTTGAATATCTTTTCCATTAGTAGTATTGAAAATATACATGCAAATATAACTACAGTTTAAGAATATTTCATAAAAAATCACGAATTTTGCCGTTCGATTATCAATATTTCAGCGATGCACACAATACAAGCAAATGGTTATGCCATTCATTTTAACGAAAACAGTTATGAATATTTAACGGAAACCCTTTTAAAGGAGGTGTATTCCAAAATTTTTATAATGGTTGACAGTGAAACGGCTCAATATTGCCTGCCGGACTTTTTAGCCAATCTGGCGACGGAAGTACCCATTGAAATCATTGAATTTGATGCCGGAGAGGCTTTTAAGACCATTGAAACCTGTGTGGAGATCTGGCATGCCCTCACAGAACTGGGTGCCGACAGAAAAAGCATCATCCTGAATGTGGGCGGCGGTGTCGTAACCGACCTGGGCGGATTTGTTGCCTGCACCTATAAAAGAGGTATCGATTTTATCAATGTCCCGACAACCCTGTTAGCCATGGTGGATGCTTCCGTGGGTGGTAAAAACGGTGTGGATCTGGGCAGTCTTAAAAACCAGGTGGGCGTTATCCAAAACCCGAAAGCGGTACTGGTCGATACCCATTTTCTGGAAACTTTACCCCAGACACAAATGCGTTCCGGACTGGCAGAAATGCTGAAACACGGTTTGATTCAGGATAAAAACTACTGGGAACAATTTAAAGACTTAAGCAGCTTGGATACAGATGATTTGAATAATTTAATTCATCAATCGGTTGCGATTAAAAATAATGTGGTAGCGCTGGATCCTACCGAAAAAGGCATCCGTAAAGCATTGAATTTCGGGCATACTTTAGGACATGCCATTGAAAGTTATTTCCTGGAAAGCGACGACAAAACCACTTTATTACATGGCGAAGCAATTGCCGTTGGTATGATACTGGAAGCCTTTTTATCACTTGAAAAAGGTTTTATAAACACGGCAGCATACCAGGAAATCAAAGCAGTAATTTCCGATATTTACCCTGCTGTAGTGTTTACCGAAAACGATATAAATGCGATCCTGAATTTACTTATCCACGATAAGAAAAATGAGTTCGGCAGCGTTCGTTTTGTATTGCTAAACGGTATTGGTGATGTAAAAATCAATCAGGAGGTCGAAAACCCCTTGATTTACAAGGCTTTTGAAGATTATAAAAACTAATATTTTTTTAATAAAATTGTTTTTAAATACGCTGTAATATTTTTTACATTTGTCGCGATGAAAAACGGTCAAAATACACACATCCCTAACAATGGTAACACCAGAAAAAACAAGTCCTTGTCAAAAATGCAGCGGATTGTTTTTTCGATTAAAAGTGTTAGAAATTTTGATATTTTCCTTTTTACCAATCCCCTGCATGAAAAACTGCAGATAATGTACGCTAATATTAGAGTTTGAAAATCAGGTTGTATTACAAATACTGTCACAGAATTTATTAATATAACTTAACGATTTACACAAAAATGAACACTAAATATTACGACTTAATCAATCAGACATTCTATTTCCCGCAAGAGGAATTCACCTTAAATAAAGACAACCTTCAATTTCACAACATCGATTTGATGAAATTGGTAGAACAATACGGTACTCCTTTAAAATTTACCTACTTACCGCAGATTTCCAACAACATCAACAAAGCCAAAGGCTGGTTTAGAAAAGCGATGGAAAAACACAAGTATGAAGGGAAATACTACTATTGCTACTGTACCAAAAGTTCCCACTTTGAATTCATTATGAATGAAGCGTTTAAAAACAACATTCACATTGAAACTTCTTCGGCTTTCGACGTTAACATCGTAGAAAACCTTATGGAGCAAGGGAAAATCAACAAAAACACCTATGTTGTCTGCAACGGTTTTAAACGCGAACAATATATTGACAATATCGCCAAGCTGATCAACAACGGTCATGCGCGCACCATTCCGGTAATTGACAACTATGAAGAGTTGGATTTATTACAGGAAAAAATCAACGGTAAATTCAAAATCGGTATCCGTATTGCTGCGGAAGAAGAACCGAAATTTGAGTTCTATACGTCCCGTTTAGGAATCGGTTATAAAAACATCGTTCCTTTTTACAGAAAACAAATTCAGGAAAACAAGAATGTGGAACTAAAAATGTTACACTTCTTTATCAATACCGGAATTCGTGATACAGCCTATTACTGGAATGAGCTTTTAAAATGTATGAAGGTATATATCGCCCTGAAAAAAGAATGCCCTACTCTGGACAGTCTTAACATTGGCGGCGGTTTCCCTATTAAAAACTCACTGGCATTCGAATATGATTACGAATATATGATTAGTGAGATCTTAAACCAGATCAAAATTGCCTGTGATGATGCCGATGTTCCGGTACCACACATCTTTACCGAGTTCGGTTCTTTCACAGTAGGAGAATCCGGAGGAGCAATTTATCAGGTATTGTATCAGAAACAGCAAAACGACAGAGAGAAATGGAACATGATCGATTCGTCTTTCATTACCACTTTGCCGGATACCTGGGCAATCAACAAACGTTTTGTTATGATGGCCGTAAACCGCTGGAACGACACCTACGAAAGAGTACTCCTGGGCGGATTAACCTGCGACAGTGACGATTATTACAACTCGGAACAGCACATGAATGCCGTGTACCTGCCTAAATACAACAAAGAAAAACCATTATATATCGGTTTCTTTAATACCGGTGCATATCAGGAAACTATCGGCGGATTCGGCGGATTACACCACTGCCTGATTCCACAGCCGAAACACATTTTGATTGACCGTGACGAAAACGGTATCATTGCTACCGAAGTATTCTCGGAACAGCAAACTGCCGATGATGTATTGAAGATTTTAGGATACGAGAAAAAAGAAAAATAAATTCAGGAGGTTTATACGGTTACCCAAACCGGCAAACCCTAACTTTTAAATAATTTAAGTAATGAGTAAAGGACCAATCAGTCAGTTTATTGAAAAGTATTATTTACATTTCAACTCTGCCACAGTAGTTGATGCTGCTAAAGCATACGAGCAACAATTACAGAACGGTGCAAAAATGATGGTAACATTAGCAGGTGCGATGAGTACTGCTGAACTAGGAAAGATTTTTGCTGAAATGATCCGTCAGGATAAAGTTCAGATAATTTCTTGTACAGGAGCTAACCTTGAAGAAGATATCATGAATTTAGTAGCACACTCTCACTATGAGCGTGTACCAAACTACCGTGATCTAACACCACAGGATGAGTGGGATTTATTGGAAAAAGGATTAAACCGTGTAACCGATACCTGTATTCCGGAACATGAGGCTTTCCGTCGTTTGCAAAAACACATCCACAAGATCTGGAAAGATGCAGAAGATGCCGGTGAGCGTTATTTCCCGCATGAATTCATGTATAAAATGTTACTTTCAGGATGTTTGGAAGAATATTACGAAATTGACTTAAAAGACAGCTGGATGTATGCTGCAGCAGAAAAAAACCTGCCGATTGTTGTTCCGGGATGGGAAGACAGTACAATGGGTAACATTTTTGCTTCTTATGTAATCAAAGGCGAATTAAAAGCATCTACAATGAAGTCCGGTATTGAATACATGACTTTCCTGGCAGACTGGTATAGCAAAAACAGTAACAAAGGTGTTGGTTTCTTCCAGATTGGTGGTGGTATTGCAGGAGATTTCCCTATCTGTGTGGTTCCGATGCTGTATCAGGATATGGAAATGCACGATGTTCCTTTCTGGAGCTACTTCTGTCAGATTTCTGATTCTACAACAAGTTACGGATCCTATTCCGGAGCGGTTCCGAATGAGAAGATCACCTGGGGTAAACTAGACATCAATACGCCTAAATTTGTAATCGAATCTGACGCAACAATTGTAGCACCGCTAATTTTTGCTTACCTTTTAGATATGTAATTTTTTTTAATGTACAACCTAAAAAAATAGTCAATTTTATTTGAAAATAAAGTTTTAGGATATTACATTTGAATAACAACAAGCATTAAAAAACAACGAATGAAAAGAGTAATTGTAGATTACGCTAAATTAACGAATGAAATCTTAACCCTTTTGGTTGAGAGGTTCCCGGACGGATACGATGACTCCGACGTTATCCGTTTCAAAAACGCTAAAAATGAAACTGTTGAAGCAGTTGAAGTACGTACCGAAGATACTATCTACTTAGTAAAAGTAAGTACAAAACTGGCTGACAGAATCGAGAATTTCGACGAAGACGATGAAGATATCGCAACAGACGACGCTATTGACATCAAAGGACTTGACATTGAAGACGGTGATGACGAAGAAGTAAAAAAGCCCAAAGCACCAAAAGTGAAGAAAAACGCAGACGGTGACGATGATGAAGATGACGACGAAGAAGACGATGATTATGATGATGACGATGAAGATCGTGATTATGATGATGAAGACGAGGACGAAGAAGACGAAGATTAGCATTCATTCTACAAAAACCCATATAAAAAATCCCGATTAGCAATAGTCGGGATTTTTTATACGATTTAATTATACAACAATCAGGATATATATGAAAAAAGGCACGATCTTATTTTTTTCGTTAATACTTACAATAATTGTCGAATTAACTTTAACCATCTTAGTTTATAATAAAATTGGAGCAGAAAAACTCCCTATTCACTTGGGAAGATTATTTTTTCAAATACTATTATTTGTATTTAGTATGAAAAATTCTAAAACTGCTCTTTTTGTATTAACAGCTTACCATGTTGTATCCGCATTAGCTTTATTTGCTTCATTTTCAAAAGAAGCAATTGGACTATTTTTAATAGCATACCATCTTATAATCGGACTCATCATCTATTTTCACGATTGGATTGAAGACAAATTTAAACCAGCAACTTGACAATTATTAATTAAAGAATTAAAACGCAAAGCAGTAATCCGTTCTACAATACTAAATAAATCACAATACAAATTATTATTATTCATAGGAAACTATTTCAAAGCTTTCAAGTTCAAGCAAACTTCAAAACAAGCAATAAAAAAATCCCGCTGCAATTGCAACGGGATTTTTATAGGATAGCATTACAACAATCCGTTATATTTCCGGATAAACCATTCCAATGCCAGGGTTAATCCCAGCAGGATCAGCAATCCTTTCCAGTCAATTAACGGCGATTTGGTAATTACCGCTTTTTCCACCGGTATATATTCCGGGTTTTCCAGTAACATCCTGATCAAGGCATCTGCCTGATCCGGGTAAAACACTTTTCCGTTAGTATTAGCCGCCAATTGGTTTAATCGGGCGGTATCCGGATTGACAAACTGTTTTTCAATTTCAAAATCCAGCACTTCAAATGTTCCGGCATAAGACGTTTTGGAACTGTTTTCCTTTACCACAAAACTATACTGCCCGGCTTCCAGTCCGTCGAGATTGACTTTATATTCATTATTCCCTTTCAGGAAATCATAATTCTTAACCGCATTCGTATTTTTATTCTTTAGCTGAATTGTCAGCTGTGCATTTTCGTCAAACTCATAGTTTTTATTAAAATACTGTCCGGTAATTTCAATGGTTTCCCCGGAATTGTAAAAACTTTCATGAGTAACCACCAGTGATTTCTTTAAAGCATTCGACGCCAGGAACTGTACCGTCTTATCCATAAAAATATCAAACTGTTCGAATGATTTGGTTTTTAAATGACTTTCCACGCGCCATTTCCAGATATTCTCTCCAAAAAGATACGCATTGCGCTTTACTCCGTTTTCAGTAAATACAAAAAGCGGACTTTCCGATTTAATGTTACGGATTCTCGCCTGCAGCAAGGTATTGGCATTTCCGGTTACCGTTATCGTACCAAAAGGATGCTGCAACGGCGGGAACGATTCAAAGCCGATATTCTCTAAAGCAAACAAATTGAATTGCGTATTAAAGTCGGCAGCATAATCTTCCTTCTGTCCGCCCATTCGAAACTGAATCTGGGACTGGTATTGGTTCAGCAAATTGAAATCGGTATTCATTCCGGTAATCACCCAGCTGTTTAGCTGCACATTTTTATTCAGGTCCAGGAGCTTTTTAAACTCTGCATTAGGCTGATACAATATTAAAACGTTGTAATCCTTTAAATCACTGATTTCATTTGGATTAACAATCGTTACTTTACGTTGTTGATTAGATTCAACAGCACGCTTGATCGCCCCTAAATCGGGATGACTTACCGCCGAAACCAAAGCAATTTCCGAACGCTGATCCATCACTTCAACCGCAAAGTTCTTAACATTGTTGTACTGGTTCTTTTCTTTTTCGGCCGAGGTGATAACGGCTTTAAATTTCTGTACGCCTACTTTATCGGCATTCAGTAAAACCGAAACTACCTGTGCTTTTTTACCCGGACTGAAATTAACCTGTTGTTTGTAAACCGTTCCGTTTCCCTGCTGGATACTGAAAACTGCATTTACATTTTTGTTTCCGTTATATTGCAGAAATACTTCTACCGGAAATTTATTTTTTAAAAAGGCATACTTATTTACATTCAGCTGATTGATTTTTAAATCCAGGAAGGTCGTTGTATCCCCTAAAACCAACGGATAAACGGTAGTGTTTTGCTGAAAGCTGTATACATAATCGTTTCCGATGGTCTGATTACCATCCGTCAGCAATACAACCGGATATTGCTGGTTGCGGTAAAACTGTTTTAAGTTTTGGGCTACCTGGTCAATATGGGTTTGCTTTCCTTTAAAATCCAACTTACCATCAGCATTAAAACCGGCATCAAAAGTATATAACTGAACGTCGTATTTATCTTTAAGCGCACTGTTTTCCCCTATCTTTTTAGCTAAAATCCGTGCCAGGCTGTCCTGTTTTAATTCTTTAACCGATTGGGAATTGTCCACTATAACCGGCAAAGGCGTTTTAACATCCTGGTAGTTTTTCCGGGAAATGACCGGATTGATCAACAGCACAAAAATGGCAAACAGCGTTATAAAACGCAGCAAAGCCAAAAACAGATACACTTTCGATCTGTTTCTGGCTTTGTATAAGTATTGATAAAACGCTAAACCAAAGGCTACAATAGCGGATAATATAAGTAATACAATCGTAGATGTAGTCATTCCTGTTTTAAGGTTTTAAATGGATGATTATAAAAGAGTTCTCTTAAATAAACAAACGTTTAGGTTAACATACCGCCGTCTACGTTTAACACCTGACCGGTAACGTAAGCGCTCAGATCTGACGATAAGAATACGCAGGCATTAGCCACATCTTCAGGAGTTCCGCCACGTTTCAACGGAATGTTCTCTCTCCATCCTTTAACTACATCTTCGTTTAATTTTGCTGTCATTTCCGTTTCAATAAATCCCGGTGCAATTACATTACAACGGATGTTACGGGAACCTAATTCAAGCGCCACCGATTTTGAAAAACCGATTACACCCGCTTTGGAAGCAGCATAGTTTGTCTGTCCGGCATTACCTTTAACACCCACAACAGAACTCATATTGATAATCGATCCCGCACGATTTTTAAGCATGATCTTCTGAACCGCTTTTGTCATGTTGAAAACCGATTTTAAATTAACATCAATAACCGTATCGAAATCTTCTTCAGAAATACGCATTAAAAGGTTATCTTTTGTAATTCCGGCATTGTTAATTAAAATATCAACGTTTCCAAATTCGGCAATTACATTGTCTACTAACTGCTGTGCTTCGTTAAAATCCGCAGCATTCGACTGGTATCCTTTTGCTTTTACTCCTAAAGCTATTAATTCATTTTCTAAAGCTTTTGCCGCTTCTGCAGAAGAACTATAAGTAAAAGCTACATTTGCACCTTGTTTTGCAAATACTTCGGCAATTCCTCTTCCGATTCCTCTACTCGCTCCTGTGATGATTGCGGTTTTTCCTTCTAGTAATTTCATATTAAAAATTAAAGTTTGTTTATTTGAAATGAAAGACAAATATAACAATTCGGTTTTAATCCTTATCCTATTGTTTTAAACTTTAAAGAATTTATTGGTTAACCTGTCCCAATGACGGTTATTAATTGCAATCATTGTAAACAGAAACAGGAATACCACATACCAGGTATTCATGATCAGGTCGGTAAAATGGAGTTTCCCGCCCGCATAGTTCAGCAGCAGCAATACCTGCGCACCATACGGCAGTATGCCTTGTACAATACAGCAGAAAATATCCATCACAGTTGCTGTTTTTCGGGAACTCAAATGGTATTCGTCATTAATCTCCCTGGCGATATTCCCGGTAATCACTATCGACACCGTATTGTTCGCAATCGCAAGATTGGTAAAGCTCACCAAAGCACCGATTCCCATTTGTGCGGATCGCTTGCTTTTAATCCTGGCTTTTATTTTGTGCAGCACATAATCGATTCCGCCGGCTTTTGCCACCAATGCCGCCAAACCGCCGGTTAACATGGACAGCAGGAAGATATCGATCATGCTGATAAATCCTTCATATATTTTCTGTGCGAAAACCAAAACCGAAAAATCATGACCAACCAATCCGATAAATCCGGCAGTCAGTATCCCGATCAGTAAGGTTGCAAAAACGTTCACTCCCATCACCGCCAATCCAATCACTAAAAAATACGGCAGTATCGCTATAAATTCATAATTCCCTTTGTTGATGGCAACGGCACTGGTTTCGGTTGTTAAGCCGAGGTATAACAGGATAATTACCGTTATAATGGAAGCCGGCAGAGCAATAAACAGGTTGACTTTAAATTTATCCCGCATTTCACAACCCAAAGATTGCGTCGCCGCAATAGTGGTATCGGAAATAATCGACAGATTATCCCCCAGCATCGCACCGCCTAACAGCGAACCGCTGATTAACGGTAAGGAAGCACCGCTTTTATCGGCCAGGCTTACCGCTATAGGGCCCAAAGCAACTATCGCTCCTACAGATGTTCCGGTAGCGGTAGACAAAAAGGAAGCCACCAGGAAAATTCCTAACGGGAAATATTCAATATCAATGTTGTTGATTCCGAGGTTTACAATCGATTCCACGGCTCCCATTGCCTGCGTCACACTGGCAAAACCGCCCGCCAGCAGGTAAATAAGACACATGGTCATGATTTTACTGTCGCCACAGCCTTTAATTAAAGTATCAATCTTATCTTCTGTCGTATTTTTAAAAAAGATAAAGGCTGCAATAATCCCAATCACTACAGCTAACGGTGAAGGGAAAGCATAAAAATCATTCAGAATGATTCCGGCACCCAGAAAAGTAAAGATAAATACGAATAGTGGCAGCAAAGCTAAAGCATTGCCCTTTTTTTTAGATTTTTTCATCATCGATTGCTTATGAATTTAATTAAGCTCACGACGACAAGCAAAACTGGTCAAGAAAGTAGTGTGTGAAAACAACATTTTTTCCAACAGAATTGGCTTATCGTTTTAGCACCTTGCTCGTTGTTGCAGGTTGCTATCTCTTTTGCGAGATTCGTGATAACGGTGGCAAATATAATTCTTTTTTTGTCTTATTTTCACAACAAGTCGTTTTTTGATAAAAAAATAACAACATTTCACCCTAAAAGACGCTGCTCAGGATTTCGCATTATTCGTTTTTTTATTAATTTTATGGCAATATTCACACCAATGACAGCAATAGAAATATTAAATTCGCTACTCAACGAAAATTTACTTTGGGAAAATGAAATCGTATTCCGGCGGAACGAATACCTTGCCAGTGAAGGCACCGTAAACACTTTTGTATACTTTGTGATTAGCGGAAGCCTTCGTATTTATACCCTGGACGGTAACGAAGAGAACACCATCCGTTTTGGGTATAAAGATTCCTTTATTACGGCAATTGACAGCTTTTTTACCGAAAGACCGACCGGTTTTTACATTCAGGCACTAAAAAAGACCACTGTGAAAGTGATTTCCAAAAAAGTTTTACTGGAATTTATCGAAAGTGATGCCAGCCGGCTAAAATTATGGAACAGCATCCTTAGCCTTTTGATTGTACAGCAAATGGAACGGGAAAAAGATTTACTGATCTTCTCACCTGCCGAGCGGTATAAAAGCATCCTGAACAGAAGTCCGCAGCTGTTCCAGGAAATCCCGGATAAATACATCGCTTCCTATTTGCGGATGACGGCCGAAACTTTTTCACGAATCAAAAAGTCTTGACCTGAATCAATTTTTAATTCCTTGTTATCGCTGAATTTTGCAGTAAACAATTGAATCATGAAAACAGACGCATTACTAGACGAACTTACGGCGGTAACCCTTAACAATATTGCGATTGCCAATCATTTTAAAACACTGGATACCGAAGCGCTGAATTGGCGGCAGTTCACTAAAAGCTGGACCATACTGGAATGTATTGAGCATTTAAACCGTTATGGTGATTTTTACACCAAAGCGCTGTACAACGCCATCCGCAATACAAAATTTAAAAAACCGGAACCGGTATACAAAAGCGGATTACTGGGCGGTTATTTTGCCCGGACAATCAAAGAAACCGGCACCAAGAAAATGAAAACATTCCGGGCTTACGATCCTTTAGGCATTTCTTTAAACGAAATTATTCTCGATATTTTTATTGCACAGCAGGAAGAACTGCTGCAATGTCTTGACAGCGCCAGACAGGTGAATGTCATGAAAAGTAAAACCGGGATCAGTATTTCCAAATGGATCAGACTGCAACTGGGCGATACCTTCCAGTTTGTGATCTACCACAATGAAAGACATTTAAAACAGGCGGAAAGTATTTTAAAACAGTACAACCACCAATATCTTCCGGTGTTTAAAATACAGGAATTTAACCATCAGGAAGATCTATAAAAAAAGCCTTACGAAATTCGTAAGGCTTTTTTAGTATAATGAGATTAGAAAATTATCCTAATACTTCTTTTACTTTTTTACCGATTTCAGCTGGTGAATCTACCACGTGAATTCCGTTTTCTTTCATGATACGTTTTTTAGCTTCCGCTGTATCATCAGCACCACCAACAATTGCACCGGCATGTCCCATTGTTCTTCCTTTAGGAGCAGTTTCTCCGGCAATGAATCCAATTACAGGCTTACGGTTACCGTCAGCTTTGATCCAACGTGCAGCATCTGCTTCCAATTGTCCACCGATCTCACCGATCATGATGATACATTCTGTTTCCGGATCGTTCATTAATAATTCTACTGCTTCTTTAGTAGTTGTTCCGATGATCGGGTCACCACCAATACCGATAGCTGTAGTAATACCCAAACCTTGTTTTACAACCTGGTCTGCAGCTTCATACGTTAATGTTCCTGATTTAGAAACGATACCAACTGTTCCTTTTTTGAAAACGAAACCTGGCATGATACCAACTTTAGCTTCACCCGGAGTAATAACACCAGGACAGTTAGGTCCTACTAAACGACAATCTCTGTGTTTAATATAATCATAAGCTTTAATCATATCTGCAACCGGAATACCTTCTGTAATTGTGATAATTACTTTAATTCCAGCGTCAGCAGCTTCCATAATTGCATCAGCAGCAAATGCAGGCGGAACGAAGATAATTGTTGTATCGGCCCCAGCCTGATCTACAGCGTCTTTAACGGTGTTAAAAACCGGACGATCTAAGTGAGTCGTTCCTCCTTTTCCCGGAGTTACTCCACCAACAACGTTACTTCCATATTCAATCATTTGAGTAGCATGGAAAGTCCCTTCACTACCTGTGAATCCTTGAACAATTATTTTAGAATCTTTATTTACTAAAACACTCATGATATTTTTTTTATATTATTTTTAAAAACTGTGTTGCAAAAATAGGGTTTTGAACGTAATAGATGAAAGTTTTTTCGAACTTTTATCTGCTATTTTTATTTTTTTAAAATGCTTAGGTTAATTGGCTCATCTGATAGACTCTGTAAAGCTGATTTTCCTTCAATTCACAGATTACCATGAAGTGGGCTAAAATCATTTCTTCATTCGGATTTTCAATGGGCGAAACATAATGGGTATAGTTAACCGAAACCACATTGTTCTCTTCCAGTATATGGCTGATCTCAATTCTTGATGCCACATACGACTTTCCTAACTCGGTAGCCAAAGCCTTTAAATCCTGCTTGTCTAATTGCAAAAAGCCTTTCGAACTGTGCCAGTTGAAAATAATTTCGTCATGAATAAACTGTTCCATTAAACTTTTATTTAATGGACCGTTTAACTGATAAAATTCCTGAACCTGTTCTTTAGCCGTCATTTTTATTTATTTGCGTTAATATTTGCGGAATTTTTTTCACGTAAGCCAATTGCTTCAGCTTTTCGCGTGATTCTTCTGCCGGATAACCAAAATACGTTTTACCGCCTTCCAGTGACTTGGAAACACCGGATTGTGCCAGAATTACCGCTTTTTCACCAATAGTGATACCGCTGGTAGTTCCAACCTGACCCCAAAGTGTTACTTCGTCTTCAATAATCACACAACCTGCAATTCCGGTTTGTGCCGCGATCAGGCATTTTTTCCCGATTACGGTGTCATGACCGATATGCACCTGGTTGTCTATCTTGGAGCCTTCATTGATGGTTGTATCTCCGGTAACCCCTTTATCGATCGTACACAAAGCACCAATACCAACATTATCCTTTATCACCACACGGCCACAGGAAATCAGCTGGTCAAAACCTTCCGGACGTTTTTTGTAATAAAAAGCATCCGCTCCCAAAATACTTCCCGCATGAATGATAACGTTATCACCAATAACGGTATCGTCATACAAAATCACATTGGGATGAATCAGGCAGTTTTTACCGATAACCACATTGTTGCCGATAAAACAGTTTGGCTGAATAACAGTTCCTTCACCAATTTTTGCCGAAGGAGCAATTGCAGCATTGGCCGCCTGAAAAGGTTTAAAATGTTTGGATAACTTATTGAAATCACGAAAAGGATCGTCAGACAGTAAGAGTGCTTTTCCTTCCGGACAGTCCACTTCTTTATTGATCAGCACTATGGTAGCTGCAGATTGTAACGCTTTATCGTAATATTTGGGATGGTCTACAAAAACGATATCTCCCGGTTCTACAACATGAATTTCATTCATGCCCAGTACAGGAAAATCCACATCACCAACAAATTTACAATCAATTATTTGGGCAATCTCACTTAAAGAATATGCTTTAGAAAATTTCATATGTATTTTAAATGATATGAAAAGGATAGTACCGCTTTAACAATACTATCCTCTGTATAAATAACTACTCTTTAACACGCTCGATATACGAACCGGAAGCAGTGTCAATTTTAATTTTGTCCCCTTCATTAATGAATAAAGGTACGTTAATCGAAGCTCCTGTTTCTACTTTTGCAGGCTTCGTAGCATTTGTTGCGGTATTACCTTTTACTCCTGGTTCTGCATAGGTAACTTCCAAAACAACAGAAGCAGGCATATCAACAGATAAAGGCGCTTCCGTTTCTGTATTGATCTGAACCATTACATTTTCTCCTTCTTTCAATAAATCCGGAGCATCTAAAATATCTTTATTTAATGCAATTTGCTCGTATGTTTCTACATTCATGAAATGAAAATCGTCTCCTTCTGCATATAAAAACTGAAATTTGTGTGTTTCTACACGCACCACATCAATTTTATGTCCTGCAGAAAAAGTATTATCCAATACTTTACCATTGGTTACACTTTTCATTTTTGTTCTAACAAAAGCAGGTCCTTTTCCAGGTTTAACATGAAGGAACTCTACAATTTTGTAGATATCATTATTGTATTTAATACATAATCCGTTTCTAATATCAGCCGTACTCGCCATTTTGTTTATTTGTTTATTATATTTAAATCTGTTTGCTTCCTAGTAAATACCGGTATACCCTTTCATTACTCCTCTGGATGAGTTTCTGATGAAAAGAATGATCTCATCACGTTCCGGAGTCGCTTCCATTTCTGCCTCAATGATGCTCAATGCCTGCGTGGTATTGTAATTCTTTTGGTATAAAATTCGGTAAATATCCTGTATTTCTCTTATTTTTTCTGTAGAAAATCCTCTTCTTCTCAATCCTACGGAGTTGATCCCTACATAAGACAGCGGTTCTTTTGCTGCTTTTGTAAACGGAGGAACGTCTTTACGCAATAATGATCCACCGGATATCATGGCATGTTCACCAATATTGATGAACTGGTGTACTGCAGAAAGTCCGCCAATGATGGCAAAATCACCAACCGTTACGTGACCTCCTAATAAAACACCGTTTACGATGATAACGTTATCACCTATATGACAATCGTGAGCAATGTGGGCAGCGGCCATTACCAGGCAGTTTTTACCAATTTTGGTTACTCCTGAAGCAACGGTACCTCTGTTTATCGTTACACATTCCCGCACTGTTGTATTATCGCCTATTATGGCAAGAGAGTCTTCTCCGCCAAATTTTAAATCCTGAGGAACCGCAGAAATAACCGCTCCGGGAAAAATGTTACAATTTTTACCGATTCGGGCACCTTCCATGATGGTTACATTGGAACCAATCCAGGTTCCTTCCCCAATTTCAACATTGTTATGAATTGTTGTAAAAGGTTCGATAACCACATTCTTGGCAATTTTTGCTCCGGGATGAACGTATGCTAAAGGTTGATTCATACTTTTTTTGTTTAATTCTTTCTCACGATTTGCGCCATCAATTCGGCTTCTGTGACTAATTTACCATTAGCATATGCGCTTGCCTGCATATGGCATATTCCTCTGCGGATTGGTGATAATAAATCCAGTTTGAACACCAAGGTATCACCCGGCAGTACTTTATTTTTGAATTTCACATTATCAATTTTCATAAAGTAAGTCAGGTAATTTTCCGGATCCGGAACAGAACTCAAAATCAGGATTCCTCCGGTTTGCGCCATCGCTTCCACGATTAACACCCCCGGCATTACCGGTGCTCCCGGGAAATGCCCGATAAAGAAATCTTCATTCATCGTTACATTTTTCAAACCGACCACATGGGAATCAGACATTTCTAAAATTCTGTCAACCAATAGGAATGGCGGACGATGCGGCAACATCGACATGATTTTAGTAACATCCATCAACGGTTCTTTATGTAAATCATAAACAGGAACCTGATTGCGTTGCTCGTTTTTTATCACTTTAGACATTTTTTTGGCAAATTGCGTATTGACAAAATGTCCGGGTTTATTTGCGATTACTTTTCCTTTAATTCTCGTTCCGATCAAAGCCAGATCTCCAACAACGTCCAGCAATTTGTGACGCGCCGCTTCATTAGGATAATGCAAGGTAAGATTATCCAGAATACCGTTTGGTTTTACTGAGATCTTTTCTTTATCAAAAGCAACTTTTAAACGCTCCATTGTTTCCTGTGAAATTTCCTTATCCACATATACAATAGCATTATTCAGGTCACCACCTTTAATCAAACCGTGCTCCAGTAAGCTTTCCAGTTCATGCAGGAAGCTGAAAGTTCTGCAATCGGCAATTTCTGCTTTAAACTCGCTTATGGATTTCATCGTAGCGTTCTGGGTTCCTAAAACCTTAGTTCCAAAATCAACCATAGCCGTTACCTGATAATCATCAGCCGGCATTACGATGATCTCACTTCCGGTAGCTTCATCGGTATATGAAATAACTTCTTTTACCACATATACATTTCGCTCCGCTTCCTGTTCCTGTACACCTGCTTCTTCAATTGCCTCTACAAAGTACTTGGAAGAACCATCCATGATGGGCGGTTCGGAAGCATTCAGCTCAATAATAACATTGTCGATATCACATCCCACCAATGCCGCCAAAACGTGCTCTGATGTTTGAATCTTAACGCCTTTTTTCTCCAGATTTGTTCCGCGTTGTGTATTCACTACATAATTGGCATCGGCCTCAATGATGGGCTGACCTTCCAAATCCACACGTACAAATGTGTAACCATTATTAACAGGCGCAGGTTTAAAGGTCATGGTAACTTCCTGACCGGTATGTAATCCTACTCCTTTTAATGAAATCTCTTTTTTAATGGTTGTTTGCTTAACCATAATATTTAGTTTTGAATATTTGTTTGCTGTTATTTTCTTTTTTTCAAGTCGTCAATATCTCTGGCCATCTTCGGTAAATTTTTAAAATTCACATACGATTTGCTAAAGTCACCATAACTAAATGCCGGACTGCCCTGAATTGTTTCATTATCTTTTACACTTCTGGAAACACCGGACTGTGCCTGGATTTTAACGCCATTACCGATAACGATATGCCCTACAATACCAACCTGTCCGCCAATCATACAGTTTTTACCGATTTTGGTTGACCCGGCTACTCCGGTTTGTGAAGCAATAACGGTATTCTCCCCGATTTCCACATTGTGAGCAATCTGAATCTGGTTGTCCAGTTTCACACCTTTTTTAATAACGGTCGATCCTAATGTTGCCCGGTCAATAGTAGTGCACGAACCGATATCGACATTGTCTTCAATCACGACATTGCCAATTTGCGGTACCTTATTATAGATCCCTTCTTCATTCGGAACAAAACCAAATCCGTCCGAACCGATAATGGTTCCGGAATGGATTACACATTTTTTTCCGATTTCCGTTTCAGAATAAATACGTACACCGGCAAACAATATGGTATCGTCGCCAATAGTAACATTATCACCTACAAAACTGTTGGGATAAATCTTTACATTGTTTCCGATTTTTACATTGTTCCCAATATAGCAAAAACTTCCCAAATACAGGTTTTCCCCGTATTCAACGTTTTCCGATATTACCGAAGGCTGCTCAATTCCGGATTTCATCAACTTTACCTGGTTGTAATATTCCAGTAGTTTTGAAAAGGATTTGTAGGCATCTTCTACTTTAATAAGTGTAGTTCTTAATTCCTGTTCAGGCTCAAAAGTATTATTTACGATTGTTATCGTAGCCTGTGTTGTATATATATGATTCAGGTATTTCGGATTGGCCAGAAAAGTTAAAGAACCTTCCGAACCTTCTTCGATTTTAGCCAATTTATGGACTTCCGCTGCAGGATTACCAACAACTTCTCCTTCTAAAATACCTGCTATTTGTTCAGCTGTAAATTTCATCCCGACAAAAATATAAAATTTAATTTAATCTTAACTTTCTAAAAGCACTTTTGGAAAACAGATATAATATTTCGTCACTGGTTTGGACAGGGCTTTCAGATTCATCTGATCGGAAGCTTCCACTACATCTTCAACCGTTTTGTCTTTCTTTAAAATACGGATAGGCTCTCCTGCTTTATTGTAAGCCTGGTTCTTGATTTTTCCTTTAAACACAAAATAATCCGCTTCTTTTTCCGACATGGGCTGTAGTTCAATCAGCTTCTTTCTAAGCGCTTCCACGTCACCCTGCTCTACTTTTTCAGACACCATTCTTATTTTCAGCAAATCGCGGTTGATCAGCATTTTACTCAAAGAAGACAGTACAAAATCGTCATGGAACTGCCATGCTTTTATCGCACTCATGATGTCAAAGTCGTCTAACTGAGCGAATTTATCAAGTATTTTTTCATCAAAATCATCATGGGTAATTTTGTGTAGCATAAAAAACTGTAACGGCTCACTGCAATTCGGCAAATCGCCTTTGTGCGTAAGCTCTTTCGCTCTCTTTAATATTTTTGTCAATATTAATTCGGCAACCACACTGGTTTTATGCAAATAAGCCTGCCAGTACATCAACCGGCGCGCTCCTAAAAATTTCTCTACCGAATAAATCCCTTTTTCCTCGATGACCAACAGGTCGTTTTGCACATTCATCATTTGGATCAAACGCTCCGAATTGATATTTCCTTCGGCAACACCGCTGTAAAAACTATCTCTTTTCAGGTAATCCAGACGGTCCATATCCAGCTGGCTTGAAATTAGCTGCAGCATGAATTTCCGGTGGTATTCGCCTTTAAAAACCTGAATGGCAAGATCGAGCTTCCCTTCAAATTCCGCATTGAGCCTGTTCATAAACAACATCGAAATTTCTTCATGATGCACTCCTTCCACGATACTGTGTTCCATGGCATGCGAAAAAGGACCATGCCCGATATCGTGCAATAAAATCGCAATATATAAAGCATTTTCTTCCTGCTCTGAAATTTTCACGTCTTTAAAACGCAATACCTGAACCGCTTTTTGCATAATGTGCATGCAGCCCAGCGCATGATGAAAACGGGTATGATGTGCACCGGGATAAACCAGGTAAGACATTCCCATTTGCGAAATGCGGCGCAAACGCTGGAAATAAGGATGCTGAATTAAATCGTAAATAAGAGTATTAGGGATGGTTATAAAACCATAAATAGGGTCATTTAGAATTTTAAGCTTATTGATTTGGCTCACAGATATTTTTTTAGTGAAACAAATATAAAATAAAAAATATGAAACTATTTTCAATTTAAATCATATTTAGCATTTCCGCTTCCGCCCCGAATTATCAACTTCCCAAAGAAACAATTAAAAAAATCAAATAATGCGATTATTTTAATATAAAAACACACTTTTTGTATTGTTTTTTTCTTTAAATTAGTAGCAATTATCCATAAAAATAGTTCAAAATGCGCATAAATTTAATAGAAATGACCAATTCCCCCTTATTGTCCAAATCTAACCAATACGATTATGAAACAAAACTTCCCTTTCGCCCTCCTATTAATGGCTGCTACAAGCGCCTACTCACAGATTGGTATTGGTACCACGAATCCAAAATCAACACTTGACATTGCCCTTTCCAATAGTCTTACCCCAAAAAACACAGACGGAATACTGATTCCCAGAATAAACAATTTTCCTTTAACGCCACCTACCGTTGCCGGATTACTGGTTTATCTGGATGATACCGATAATAACGACGCACAACCGGACGGATTCTATTTCTGGAATCAGACACAAACAAAATGGAATTATGTAACCGGCTGGAATTATTCCGGTAACGAAGCCACCTCTCCCTCTACCGCTGCCATCGGGGCAGCACTAAACGGTGACTTTTTAGGCACCAAGGACAATGCCGATTTTGTACTGGGCACCCAAAACCTGGAACGATTGCGAATAACAGCAAGCGGCAACATCGGTATCGGAAAAATCAACCCCACCAAACGACTGGAAGTAAACGCCAACAGCGACTACCTCAAATTTGAGAATTTAGCCACCAAGACCGTCAGTGCCAAAACCTACTATATGGTACGCGACAATTCAAACAGCGAAGTAGGCCTTTCTGAAGTTGAAAACGTGGCCGGACAAATTCTGAGAATAGGCCTTAATACCGCCGCTTACGACAATACCGAAAGAGCCATTCGCTTTAAAGACAACAACGATGCAACCGAAATGGGCGCTTCCAATTTTATCAACACCATTACCGGCTCTTCTTTTACAGAAGGCGGCAACCTTGCCACCGATAAAGACCTGATCAATCTGCCGGCCGGAACCTACAAGATAACGATGAAAGTTTCTTATGCTAACGGCAGCAGCGGATTATTGAGCCTTACCACTACAAATAACCTGATGTTTCGTCTTTATGTGAACGGAGTCGAATATTCCCGGCAATATTCCACCTTTAATGCCAGCGGCTTGCTCGGATTAGGAATTGCAGGCGATGCCGTTAAAAACGATTGCGTCTTTAGCGACTTTGTCACCTTAACCGGAACAACCCCGCTTTATTTTTCTACCATTACCGAAGGCAATATTCCTTATAATATTAACGGTAAAGTTTCTTCAAGTTATCGCTCTATCATCCTGGTAGAAAGACTCCGATAAATCATTCAACCCCTTTTTTGACATTCCTTTAGGTTCAAAAAACTTAAAGGAATGCTTATATATACATATTTTTCTTATAAAAAAAGACTAAAAATACCTTTTAGCATTAATTTGTGAAAATTATATCCGTAAAAACCAAAAAAGTAATTATTTTTGTTCTGTTATTAAAAAATGTGGAAAAACCGTAATTGTAATTCGTTTTTTATTATATAAGTAAACTAAATCTACTTATTAACAGAATAAAAAAAATGCACCCAAATTACTTAAAGAATAATTTTTCCTGTAATTATGGCATATTTTTTGACAAAATAGTTTAGGAACAGTTAATGAATTGATAATTATATAGAACCTGAAAAATGCAAGAGGGAAATATCCAAACCGCGAAAAGTATCTTAACGCGTGTTAAAAAGGTCTTTAAAATAAAAACAGACGCCCAGCTGGCTGAATTACTTAGTATTAAACCCAATACTATTTCAAGCTGGAAAAAAAGAAACACTCTTGATTATGAATCCATAATTGAACAGTGTAACAAAGCAAACATTGATTTGAATGAAATTTTTCTTGGAAACGAAAGTTTTAGCTTTAAGAAAAAAATCACGCCAATCATTACCAAGGAAATGTTATTTCAGTATACCACAGGCGAATTGAACCTGGAAAGAAGTGACATCCCTACCATCAACATCCCTTTTCTGCAGCAAAAAAACTCTATGGTTTTCCAGGTGAACACCTCAGAATTAGAGCCTTCTATCAAAGAGAACACGTTTGTTATCTGTGAAGAAGCAACTGCAAATGATATTACGAACGATTCTTTCGCCGTAATTATCAGCAAGGAAAAAGGATTATACATGTCCAAAGTGGCTCAAAACGAAAATGACGAATCCATCTTAAATCTTATTTCCCGAAAAGAATCTGTTTTTTCCGGTAAAAATGAGATCAAAAAGAATAAAATAGATGAGATCTGGAAAATAAAAGGTGTTTTAGATATCTTTAGTTAATATATAAAAAGGAGTTCCGTTTGGAACTCCTTTTTTAATTTGGATACGATCCGTATTTTATTTTTCTACGATAATAAAATCAGAACGCCGGTTTATGGCATGTTCTGCATCGGTACATTTTACACCGTTGCGGCATTTGTTTTTCAACCGGGTTTCGCCATAACCGATAGCGCTTAGAATACGATCCGGAGCAATTCCGTTTTCCAGTATGTATTTTTCAGTCGCTTTCGCTCTGTTGTCTGACAATTTCAGGTTGTACGAATCACTTCCTCTCGAATCAGTATGCGATTCTATTCTGATCTTTACTTTAGGGAAGGTCTTCATAACATACACTACCCTGTCCAGTTCCACAACTGCCTGCGGGGTAATATTCCATTTGTTGTATTCAAAATAAATCGGATTAATGTCAATTTTTTCATTGGCACCATCTTTAACCGTAAAGTCTTCCAGTTTTGCCAATTCAAAATCAACCACCTGTTTTTCTTCGTTTTTAGCCGTAGCCACCACCGGTTTTTCCTGGCTGGCAAAGTTTTCTTTTGCCGCTTCAAATTTATAGGTCGCTCCGCAGGGAACCGTAAGCTGATACCTGCCATCTTCGCCCGTTGTGGTTTCCGTTTTTAAATCGCCAAACGAATCATATACTTTTACAGTGGCACCGGCAATCGGTATTTTTGATTTGGAATTGGTTACCCTACCGGATACAAACTGGTTGCATTCTGCTTTTGCTTTGGTAAAATAGTAAATATCATCATCTCCTTTACCTGCATCCCTGTTTGAAGACACATAACCGTATTTCGATTCCAGATCAATAATATAGGAGAAATCATCTTTATTACTATTTACCGGCTGCCCGACGTTTTTAGGTTCCGAAAAGTTCAGCTTACCGGAATGCTTGCTTTCATAAACATCCAGTCCACCATATCCGTAATGCCCGTCAGAAGAAAAATACAACACACCGTCATTGTAATACGGAAACATTTCCCTGCCAACGGTATTGATTACCGGTCCTAAATTTTGGGGCGAATTGATACTACCATCTGCAAAAACCTCAGCCACATAAATATCCGTTTCGCCATAACCTCCCGGCATGTCGGAAACAAAAAACAACCATTTTCCATCCGGACTTAATGACGGATGACCAACGCTGTATTCCAGGCTGTTAAAGAATAATTTTTCGATATTGATCACTTTGCCGTTCTCGATCGTTCCTTTAAGAATCTGAAAGTTGTTTACTCCTTCTTTATCGTTCTTTAATCTATTCTTATTTTTCCGGGTTGCATTGGTGGTAAAATAAATTGTTTTCAGATCCGGTGAAAAGGTTAAGGTTGCATCGTGATAATTTGAATTCACTTCGCTAAAAAACGGCTGTTCGTTAAACAAAGCTCCGGTTGCCACATTCCTGTCAGCCACATAGAACGATAAAAACGGCTGTTCATTCCAGGAATAAAGCCTTTTTATCAGCTTTCCTCCTTTTTTACTGGACGAATAAACCAGCTGGTTCCCGTAGAATGTCGATCCGAAATCGGAATACGAAGTATTGATCTCAAGCGGTACCACCTTATATAAAGACGGTTTTCCGGCCAGACTGTCCATATACTTTTGCTGCCGTGCAAAGCCTGCTATCTTATCCTGATCGCCTTTTCCTTTCAGGTATTCCTTGGTTATTTTATTCGCGTCATCATAATCCCTGACCCCTCTCAAAGCCTGGGTATACCGCAACAGGTATACATCATTCAGGTTCTGTCCCTGCACGCTGTATAATTTCTTATACCAGGTTACGGCTTTTCTCATATCGTTAAGATAATAGTAGGTATCCCCTACATTCATCAAAGTTTGTATCGAAGGATTTTGTTCTTTTTCCAGATATTCCTCATAGGCTTTTGCAGCATCCACATACGACATATCTTTAAAGAGCTTGTCTGCGTCTTTTAACTTCTGCTGGGCATAAGTAAAATTGATACAAATTAAAAAACTGAAAAATAGTAATTTCTTCATATGCTTTCGGTATTAGAAAAATCTAGGTGATTTAATGGCTGATGACTTGTGTGGCATTTGAAAACGCAGTATAATTTCGTGCGTTCCGTCATTATATTTATTCAGTTTTGTTGTTGAATAATCAAATGCATACCCAATAAAGAAATTATCTAAGAACTGTAATCCCACAAGAGCACTTACGGAATCGTCCCAGCGATAGGACGCTCCCAGCGTTAGTTTCTCCTGCAAAAGAAAGTTGGCCGAAACATCCGCTGCCAGCGGTGATCCGCTTACCGCTTTTAACATTGCCGATGGTTTGAATTTCAAGCCTTCAGAAATATCAAAAACATAACCTCCGATAAGGTAATAGTGCAGTTTATCGGCAACCACCGATTCCTGGATATCATCATAATAATCCTGCTTGATAAAATTGGGAACGGAAGCGCCAACATACCATTTTTCGCCGTATAAATACGCTCCGGCTCCAATTAGCGGCATGATCCTGTTCGAAATATTGTTATTCAGCAAGACATCATTATTATCCAGATAGCGTCCTTTGGACCAGTCGACATTTAACATTCTTGCCCCGGCTTTTACTCCGAAGGCAAGTTTTGTTTTATATCCGAAATTCAGCGTATAGGAGAAATTTCCTGACGCCGAGGTTTCCGTTGACGGTCCGATCTTATCGGCTATAACATTAAGTCCCAAACCAATTTTATCGGATACCGGGGAATGAATCCCGAATGTTCCGGTTCTCGGAGCCCCGTCAATTCCCACCCATTGCGAGCGCAAAAGCAAGTTGGCTTCCAATACTCCCGGAGATCCCGTATATCCGGGATTCACAGTGATTGTATTGTACATGTACTGCGTATATTCCGGATTTTGCTGTGCCTTTACAGTAAGTGGAAATAGAATGGTTCCTCCTAAAAAGCACGTTACTAGTATATCTTTTATATTTATTCTCATGTTGTGTATTATTAAATTGATAAAAAACTTATGGAAGGGTATATCATGATTATCTCATGATATATACCCATCCGGTTTTAACAGTACCGGAATTATCTCCTGTATCAAAAACATAATAATAAGTTCCCGTTGGTAAAACAGTTCCGTCAAAAGTTCCGTTTACATTTGAAACGCCTTTCCAGTCGTTTTGATAGCCTCTGGTTTTGTATACCAGATTTCCATATCTGTTAAAGATTTCCAATGTATTATTTGGGAAATGTTCGGCACATTTAATGGTGAAAACATCGTTAGAGCCATCCTCATTTGGAGTAAACTCGTTATAAACCACCAAACACATCGGTTCAACAGAGGCACTTGCCGTATTATTATTAACATCAGCATCTACCGGGTCGGAACTTGCTATCGTTACTGTATTTAAATAATCGCCTGAGAATAAAACTTTTACAGTGATCGCTAATGTTGCAGACTGATTTGGTCCTAAAGCCGGGATTGTCCAGATTCCGGTGTTGTTATTGTAGGTTCCGTTTGAAACGACCATACTCACAAAGGAATATCCGCTCGGAATCACTTCATTAACCACAACATTCTGGAACTGTGCCTGTCCTGTATTGGTTACCATAATGGTAAATACAACATTATCGTCAATAAATGGTGCAGGATTGTCTACCGTTTTCGTAATGGTAATATCCGAACAGTTGGACACATTCAGATTCAGGGTTGCCAGACTAAGAACGGTACAGCCATTTGCATCGTTATAGCTAACATTAACCGAATTGGCTCCTACCTGCGACCAGACAACCGTGATTGTATTATCTGCGGTTCCGCCGCCACTCACAACCTGTCCGCCGTTACCAACCGTCCAAACATAGTTGGTCATACCGGCGTTTGTAGTGTAGGTCACCTGATCCTGAAGACATACGGTAGCCGAACCACCGCTCAAAGTTGCCTGTGATCCGCTGTAGAACTGAACCGCAACGGCTAAACGAATCGAACTTTCACAGCCCGAAACCGGATCCACTAAAACACCATAGTATGTTCCAGCAGCCGTTATAGGCGTATTTGATGCTAACGGCGTTCCGCCTGCAGGAACGTTATACCAGATCACTCCGGCTTCGTTTACCTGAATGGAAACCACTGTAGGATTAGCCGTCGGACAGAATTCCTGTACCGCATCGTTAGTAGTTGGTGTTGGGGCATCATTAACCTGAACCGTAACAGCCAGACGAACAGCACTTTCACAGCCGGTTACCGGATCTACAATTACTCCATAATAGGTCATACCACTGGTTAGTGCCGTAGCAGCCGTAACAACAGTACCTCCTGTTGGAGCAGTATACCAGATCACTCCGGTTTCATTCACCTGGATAGACGCTACTGTAGGATTGTTTACTTTACAGAAATCCTGAGTGGTGTCGTTCGTTGTTGGTGTTGGGGTATTATTTACCTGAACCGTTACCGCCAGGCGAATAGAACTTTCACATCCGGAAGCCACATCCACCAATACACCATAATAGGTTGTTCCGCTAATTAACGGTGTGGTAGAAGCTAATGGCGTGCCACCGGTTGGTACATTGTACCAGATCACACCGGTTTCGTTTACCTGGATGGACGCTATTGTTGGATTACTTTGTGTACAAAAATCTTGTGTTGTATCATTTGTTGTTGGCGTTGGCGCATCGCTTACCTGAACGGCAACCGCCAAACGAATGGAACTTTCACAGCCGGAAGCCGCATCTACTAATACTCCGTAATAGGTTCCGGTTACTAATGGTGTGGTCGAAGCCACTACACTGCCTCCTGTTGGTGCAGTATACCAGATCACTCCGGTTTCATTCACCTGGATGGACGCTACCGTTGGATTGGTCGACTGACAGAAATCCTGAGTCGTATCATTCGTTGTTGGCGTTGGGGCATCATTTACCTGAACCGCAACGGCTAAACGTACCGAGCTTTCGCAGCCCGAAGCTGCATCTACTAATACGCCATAATACGTTCCGGTTACTAATGCCGTGGTGGAAGCCAATGGTGTTCCGCCGGTTGGTACAGTATACCAGATCACTCCGGTTTCATTTACCTGAATGGACGCTACCGTTGGATTGGTCGACTGACAGAAATCCTGGGTCGTATCGTTTGTTGTTGGCGTTGGTGCATCATTTACCTGAACCGTAACAGCCAGACGAATGGAACTTTCACAACCCGAAGCGGCATCTACCAATACGCCATAATAGGTTGTTCCGCTGATTAACGCCGTAGTTGAAGCCACTACACTGCCTCCTGTTGGTGCAGTATACCAGATCACTCCGGTTTCATTCACCTGAATGGACGCTACTGTTGGATTTGCCGACTGACAGAAATCCTGAGTGGTATCATTCGTAGTTGGCGTTGGCGCATCGTTTACCTGAACCGCAACGGCTAAGCGTACTGAGCTTTCACAGCCGGAAGCCGCATCTACCAATACGCCATAATAGGTACCGGTTACTAATGCTGTGGTCGAAGCCAATGGCGTTCCACCGGTTGGTACAGTATACCAGATCACTCCGGTTTCATTTACCTGGATCGAAGCCACCGTTGGATTATTTACTTTACAGAAATCCTGAGTCGTATCGTTTGTTGTTGGCGTTGGCGCATCGTTTACCTGAACGGCAACCGCTAAGCGTACTGAGCTTTCACAGCCGGAAGCAGCATCTACCAATACGCCATAATAGGTTCCGGTTACCAATGCAGTGGTGGAAGCCAATGGCGTTCCGCCGGTTGGTACAGTATACCAGATCACTCCGGTTTCATTTACCTGGATCGAAGCCACCGTTGGATTATTTACTTTACAGAAATCCTGAGTCGTATCGTTCGTTGTTGGTGTTGGCGCATCGTTTACCTGAACGGCAACAGCCAAGCGTACCGAGCTTTCACAGCCCGAAACAGCATCGATTAATACTCCGTAATAGGTTCCGGTTACCAATGGCGTTGTGGAAGCTAATGGCGTTCCACCTGTCGGCACATTGTACCAGATTACGCCGGCTTCATTCACGATAATCGATTCCACTATCGGGTTATTTGCTTTACAAAAATCCTGAGTCGTATCGTTTGTTGTTGGCGTTGGTGCATCGTTTACCTGTACGGCAACCGCTAAACGTACCGAGCTTTCACAACCGGAAGCAGCATCTACCAATACACCATAATAGGTACCGGTTACTAATGCTGTGGTAGAAGCTAACGGCGTTCCACCGGTTGGTACATTGTACCAGATCACACCGGCTTCATTGACGATGATTGATTCTACAATCGGATTATTTACTTTACAGAAATCCTGGGTCGTATCGTTTGTTGTTGGCGTTGGCGCATCGTTTACCTGAACCGCAACGGCTAAGCGTACCGAGCTTTCACAACCCGAAACAGCATCTACCAGTACGCCATAATAGGTTCCGGTTACTAATGCTGTGGTAGAAGCCAATGGCGTTCCGCCGGTTGGCACAGTATACCAGATCACACCGGCTTCATTAACGATAATTGATTCCACAATCGGATTATTTACTTTACAGAAATCCTGAGTGGTATCGTTTGTTGTTGGCGTTGGCGCATCGTTTACCTGAACCGCAACGGCTAAGCGTACCGAGCTTTCGCAACCAGAAACGGCATTCAGCAAGGCTCCGTAATAGGTTCCGGTTACCAATGGCGTTGTAGAAGCCAATGACGTTCCACCTGTCGGTACACTGTACCAGATTACGCCGGCTTCATTAACGATGATTGATTCTACTATCGGATTATCTACTTTACAGAAATCCTGAGTGGTATCATCGGTAGTTGGCGTTGGTGCATCGCCCATATTAACAACTACATCCTGTAAGGTTCCCGGTAAATTCGGGCAGGTAGTATTGCTCGACACCGCTACATAATAGGTATACGGGCTGTTTGTTGTGGTTAAACCGGTTACCGTCAGAGTACCGTTTGCCGCTATGGCATAGGTTACACCGCCAACGGTTCCGTTGGTTATTGGTTGCGTAATATCATTTGTAAAATACCAGGCAAAAACCGGATTGGTTAACGTCGTGGTTGGCTGAATGCTAACCGGATTCGGATTACTCATACAGGTCTGAACATCGCTCACGGTAATATCCGTAGCTACTGACGGCGGTAATATTATGAACGTAACCGAAATTCTGTCTGCCGGCAGCGTTTCACAAAACTGATCGGAGCTTACACCCACATAATAAGTGTGTGTTCCCGGAGTTAATCCTGTTAACGAAAGCGTACTGGTTGTTTGTCCCGGAATCAGGGTCTGAACCGTTCCGTTAAAACTATACCAGTAATAAACCGGATTGGTTACCGCCGGAGTACTGTTTAACTGTGCTGTTAAGGTAACCGCACCGCCTGGAGCGCACAATGTTGTGTTATTCCCGGAATTAATTAAAATACCGGTAATCGAAGTCTGTGGCGAGGTAGGTCCCACAATCAGTGTTATCGCCGTTCTGGCCATCACTTCACAACCGCTTCTCACAGGCTGCAGATAAAAGACATGTGTTCCCACAGCTAAACTGAAAGGCACCGTATAGGACGTTCCGCTGGTGATCAGATTGCCTCCTGTTGCCGCATCATACCAGTTAAATGTGGTACAATTCTGAGGAGCAATGCTCACAAGATCACCATAACATACTTCTATTATTCTGTCGCCGCCGCTGTCTACTACGTCAACAGCTGCTTCTCTTGTAACGGAATGTATCTGTAAACTATTCAATACGCTTGCCACACCGCCCATTCTGATACGAACGCGGTCGTATGCCGGCGACTGTGCATTGGTAATAATCACGGCTTCTGTTCCGCCGTTAAGCAGCTGTACCAACAGTACGGAACTGCTGGTATCCAACGCTCCTCCAACCGGGTTATTCCCCATATAACGCTGAATATTCAAACCGGATAAAAGCCCTGCATTCAATAAGGTTCCCGGTTTGGAAATTCTGATTTTGATAACATCATTTTCCTGTGACGGGCTTCTGAATTTCACGGTCATCTCTGCCGCTGCCAAAACACCTACACCGCTGGACATCGTAGCAAACGTAGTTTCACTGTTATCAACGGCATTCCAGGCATTGGTTACTCCAACGGTACTCGTTAAAGCGCCGATACCCAAATCGATATTACCATAAAATACGTCTTCCACATCGCCCGGCTGACAAACCACCGGATTGGAAACTTTTGCATAATAGGCCTCATAAATACGGGCACTTTGCGCCACGCTCAATATAGAGCCGATAACAATTCGTATTCCGTCATACGCTTTTGGTCCGGTAGTATTGGACGGTACAAAAGTATATTCAAAACTGTTCTCTCCCGGTAATAAGTTCAGCAAGCTTGCCGAAAGCGGTTGCAGGGTTCCGATATCTACAGGATTGCCCAAACCGTCTTTTTTAGTACCGATAATCGTAATGGCTCCCAACAGCGTTAAGCCGCTGTATTCCGTACCCACTTTAATGGTAACCGGTGTACCTGCCGGAATAGTCGTATTCCATTGCAGATTCTGCCAGGTGGTCCCGATGCCCAAAAGTCCGATACCGGTAGTAATGGTTGAGAATGACTGCGGGTTCTGATCGATTGCCGAACCGCCATTCATAACACCACCTGTAATAATCGAACCGGAACTTTGTGTATTGGCATACACCCTATCCATAAACGGCGGACAGTTGGAAGGATCAATAACGTTAACCGTTACGGAGATATTAACCGCACACAGTCCGTTATTGGCCACAGCCGTAAAAGTATAATAACCGGCTGTTGTAAACGGTCCGGCTACGTTAGCCGCTAAAGCAACACCGTTTTGGTCAAACCAGGTTACGGTTGCATTGGACGTTGACAGTAAGGTTACCGAATCGCCAAGATTTACCGTATAGGTTAACGGCACTACCTGCAACTGCGGTAACGGATTTACCGTTACTACTACCGCTTTTCTTTCAGACGGGCAGGTACTACTCGCATTTAAAGCTTCAATATAATATGTCCCTCCTACCGTTATATTGGCTGCCTGATCCGGCGTTAAAGGAGTATTCGTGCTATCGAAAAAAGAATATGTTGTATTGCCGGTCGTATCAAAATTTACAATGGCATTTCTAAGATTTACAAATCCGCAGCCGGAAATGGTCGTCTGAACATCAAGTGTTGTAACAGACAAACCAACCTGTACTTCCGCTAAAGTATTCGCTGCATTTTCACAGGCTCCGGCAAGTTCCACTGCTATAAAATAACTTCTGGGTGTATTGGTTGCGTTTAACCCGCTAACCGTTAAGGTGCCGGTAACAGGATCTTTCACATAGGTAATTCCCGCATGACCGGCAAAACCGGTTGTAATTTCCTGTGTTTTTAACTGATCTGTAAAATATTTGAATGTACCGCCAGATAAAGCTGTTGTTGGTGCTAAAACAGCAACACCCAGACAGGAAGCAGCTACATTTGCATTGATGGTTATATCTGTTGCTATCGGAAGGGATGAAACGGTTATCGTAATCGGAACCCTTTCTGAAACAGCGGTACAGCCTATTTGTCTTGCCGCAACATAATAGGTTGCTGTTGCAGACACATTAGAAATCAGATAAGGTACGTTATAGGCCGTAGTCGCTACCGGAGCGGTACTGGTAAGACTGTTATACCAGAGCAATTGATTTGTGGAAGCGGTAGTAGCCGTTAAAGATACCGGCTGACCGCTGCAAATGGCCAGATTCTGGTTTGCAGAAGTTACATCAGGCTTAGCCGGAGAACGATATACATTAAATATTTTGACTGTTTTGGTCACGTTTAACTGTACCAGTGAGGAGATTGTCACCTTAACCCTGTCGAATGACTGTCCGGGAGTAAAAGAAACATTGGTTTTCTGTCCGGCACTGAGCAGTCCCAAAACATCTGTGTTGAGCAATGCACCTAATCCGGTCGAATAGACTACATTTTGCCCGAGCAGCGCTTCTATTTTAATACCGTCTGATACACCTAAATTCAATAGTGAAGGATCATCCAGCTGCAAGGTTAAATGAAACTGGTCTGTAGTACTGGACGGCGTTGCAAAATAAATTGTCTGACTTATGGTTCCTGCAACGGTCAGCGCTCCCATACTTACCATGGAATAGCTGTTGTTATCCGTATCAATGGCATTTTTCGGATCTGCTACACCTGCACCGCCAACCCCTAAGATATCTACAGTACCTCCGGTACCGTCGAAAGAAGTGGTAAATGCCGGATTACAAACATCACTGCCTGAAAAATAGAACGCACTGTACACTCTCATGGTATTGATTGTACCCAGCAACAAGGTGTTTGTTAAATCCTCAATTTCAATACTGTTATAGCTCACATTGGGTGTTACCGCAATGTAATAATTACCATTGACATCATAAACAAGTCTTGCACTTTCATTGGCAAAACCATTAATCGAAGAAGCAGAAAATACCGGGGTCGCATTTCCTGTTTGTTTGACATTAACATTAAAGTAGTGATTTCCCAGGGCCAGTGTTCCTGTCAAATTAGCCAGAGCACCACCTAAACCACCTCCTAATAAGGTGTTTAAAAGGGTGTTATCGGTCTGGATTCTGATATAGGAAGTTGTTCCTGCCGGTACCGTAGACGGGAAACCCAGTTCTATTCTTCCGGTATAGGAACCTAAATTAATAGCAATACCACCATAAGATTCCAACGTGGCATAATCGGTAGTACTCACTGAAACCGCGTTACCGGGGGCAGCTACATGGCTATTATTAGCCAAAAGTTGATTGGCATACACATACGATACCTGTGCGCTGCTATCAACATGAACGAAGAGAAAAAACATTAAAAAAAGCAGGTAGAGCCTTTTAAAACATTTTTTCAGAGTAAAATTCCAATTCATAAGCAATAGATTTATAGGTTGTTTTTTTATACAGTATATTAAATAGCACTGTAAGCTCCCTTATACAAAGGCGCTAACTGCTGGTTAATCATTCATTTATGTTGTTTTTTTCAAGTGTTAAACCTAAACTTCACGAAACAGAAACGGCGATTACAATAATTACATGGATTTTCAAAAAGAATCAATTGTACTTTCACTGGGGCACTTCAAATACAATACATTTTGTACAATCAAAACAAATCTATTCTAACAAAATATTACAATAAATAAACAGAACTTTCTAACACTGATTAAATCAACTTTCAAAAAACATAAAAAACATATTATGCGAACATTTATTTACTTTTATAAATGTATTACACATTTTGAGAATATACAAGAAAAAAATACACATAAATTGCAAACTCCAAATAAACTCCTACAAAAACATCTAATTTCCTGTAAAGCAATACTGTTAAAAATGAAAAAATTTAAAAAATGCTTACAAAAATTACCTAAAAACAAAAAACACAATATTCTCATATTGCGAATATTTATAAAAAAGAAGCCGGAAGCATCCGTTCAAACAAAATCGCCACTTGCCTCTTGCAGCGAGATTCATTGGAATTGTTTACATAAAGAAGTATTTTTATTACTTTAGCATCATGATTAAAGTAGCTATTATCGGATCGGGAAATGTGGCCCGGCACCTGATTTCCGTTTTTGAAAAAACAGAAGCCATAACTTTAGTGCAGGCATTTGCCCGAAAAGCTCAAAATTTATCCGATTTACTGCCGTCAACGAAGATTATCTCGGATTATTCGGAGCTAAAAGATGCCGACATATATATCATTGCCGTTTCCGACGATGCCATTGCTGCGGTATCCGAACAACTGAATTTTACGAATAAATTTGTAGTCCATACTTCCGGCAGCAGCGGACTGGATATTCTGAACCCTAAAAACAGAAAAGGAGTGTTTTATCCGTTACAGACTTTTTCAAAAACCAAAGCGGTCAATTTCAGGGAAGTTCCCTTTTGCCTGGAAAGTGAAAACGAAGCCGATTTTGCCATCATGGAGGCTGTTGCCAAAGCAATATCCGATAAGGTTTATGCGGTTAATTCCCGGCAGCGCCAGAGCCTTCATATCGCAGCGGTCTTTTCCTGTAATTTTGTAAACCACCTGTACCAGATCGGAAATGAAATCTGTACCGAAAATGAAGTCCCGTTTGAAATTTTATACCCGCTAATACAGGAAACCGCCGATAAAATCAAAACCCTGTCGCCAAAAGCGGCACAAACCGGTCCGGCAAAACGCAACGACCGCAACACAATTGAAAAGCAACTTTCGTTCCTGGAAAACCATCCGGACAGAACAGCAATATACCAACTACTAACAGAATCCATACAGAAAAACAATGTCTAAGAGTTACAAAGAATTAATGAACGACATCACTACTTTTATTTTTGATGTCGACGGGGTATTAACCGATGGTACCATTCACGTTACCCAAACCGGAGAAATGCTCCGCAACATGAACATCCGTGACGGCTATGCTATGAAAGCCGCTGTCGAAAACGGCTATACCGTTTGCATCATCTCCGGCGGAAGCAATGAAGGAGTGCGTGTCAGGCTACGCAACTTAGGAATTACCGATATTTATTTAGGGGTACCGGATAAAGTGGAAACCTTTGATGAGTTTACCGACATCTACAATATAAAAGCCGATCAGGTACTTTATATGGGCGACGATATTCCGGATTACCACGTGATGAAACTGGTAGGACTGGCTACGTGTCCGCAGGATGCTTCTCCCGAGATAAAAGAAATCTGCCAGTACATTTCCCATAAAAACGGCGGAAAAGGCGCTGTGCGTGATGTTATCGAACAGGTTATGAAAGTACAAGGGAAATGGATGGAGCATTTTGATGCCAAATACGACTAATTCACACTTATAAAACAACCCAAAGCAATTCATACCGCTCATGCTCAATTTCTTAAAACTAATCCGCTACCAAAACCTGATTATGATAGCCTTAATGCAACTGTTGTTTCGTTACGGCTTCTTAAAGCAACAATCCGGCATTGCACTGGCCTTATCCGATTTTCAATATATGTTGCTGGTTCTGGCAACCGTTTGCATCGCTGCCGGCGGATTTGTGATTAACAACATCATGGATCAGGAAACCGACAGTATTTCGAAACCCGACGCGGTGGTTGTGGGCAGATCCATTTCGGAAACAATGGCCTATAATATCTATATCGCCGTTACCGTACTGGGTGTCGGCATTGGATTTTACCTGTCTAATATTATTGGGAAAGCCAGTTTTTCGACCTTGTTCATTGTAATTGCGGCTACCTTATATTTATATGCCACCAGTTTAAAGCAGAGCCTTTTAATCGGCAATATCATTGTTGCATTGCTTTTGTCTGTAAGCGTGATCATCATTGGTGTTTTTGATTTATACCCGGCTATCAACGACGGGAATCAGGCGCAGATGAGTGTGCTTTTCCAGATACTGCTGGATTATGCTTTATTTGCTTTTATCATCAATTTTATCCGTGAAATCGTAAAAGATCTGGAAGACATGGACGGCGACTATAATGCCGGAATGAGTACGCTTCCTATCGTATTGGGCAAAGCCAGAGCGACAAAAGTAGTTTTTGCACTCGCTTTTATTCCTGTGTTGGCCCTTATTTATTATATCAACAAAAACCTTCTGGGATTACAGTTTGTACTGTATTATGCCCTGCTGTGTATATTAGGACCACTACTCTATTTTATCATTAAAATATGGAGTGCCAAAACTAAAACCGAATTCCGTTTTTTAAGCAGTCTTCTTAAAATTATCCTGCTTTTCGGAATACTGTCCATCGTGGTCATTACCCTTAACATGAAATACAATGCTTAAAGAAATTTTTAAGAATCATACGATCATTCTGGCTTCCGGATCACCAAGACGTCAAAACTTTTTTAAAGAGCTGGACCTGGATTTTGAAATCCGTCTTAAAGAAGTAGACGAAATATATCCCGATTCTCTGAAAGCCGAAGAGATCACGGATTTCTTAGCCGAATTAAAAGCCGATGCTTTTAACGGAACCCTTTCCGATAAGGATATCCTGGTAACCAGCGATACGATTGTCTGGCACGAAGGCAAAGCATTGGGTAAACCAAAAGATTATGACGATGCTTTCCGGACCTTACAGTCCTTATCCGGAAAAACCCACGAAGTAATCACATCGGTAAGCATCCGGAGCAATGCAAAAACCGATACTTTTCACGAAGTAACCAGCGTTACGTTTAACGAACTGCCGGATGCCTATATTAAATATTACCTGGACAACTACAGTCCTTTTGATAAAGCAGGTTCCTACGGCATTCAGGAATGGATCGGACTGGTTGCCATTGCACGAATTGACGGTTCCTATAATAATGTGGTCGGACTTCCGGTGGACAAAGTCTTCCAACATTTGCTTACATTTGTAGTATAAACAATGTTGAAATGATCAATAACGAGTACACTACCCAAATCATCAGCTCCGTCATTACGCTTCTTTTCTTTGCCATTATCCGTTATCTGGCTACAAAAATTGTGAAGCGGTTTACCCTGTTGTCCCACACTATGGAACGACGCAGTAATCTGGTTATAAAATACATCAGTATCCTTATAGGTTCCCTGACGGTGTTATCGCTAACCGTAATCTGGGGTGTTAAGGCTGATGATATTCTTCTTGTGGTTTCCTCTATGTTTGCGGTAATTGGCGTTGCCATGTTTGCCCAATGGTCCATACTAAGCAATATTACCGCCGGGGTTATCCTGTTTTTTTCTTTTCCGTTTAAAATTGGCGATATTATTAAAATTCACGATAAAGATTTTCCCATTGAAGCCGAGATTGAAGACATTACTACTTTTCACGCACTCTTAAAAACAAAAGAAGGCGAAAGAATCACCTATCCCAACAACCTGCTGCTTCAAAAAGCCATCTCGATAATCACTCTTCATCATGAAGAAAAGGAATTTACAGACTAATTTTTAAAAAACAACAAACCCTTGTTTTTAAAAGGGTTACAACACAAAAAAGCCTTTTTTCATTCTGCAAAATCACCGCTCAATATTTTTTGGCACAATACTTGGAAATGGTTAAACAACCCAAATAATTTGTTTAATCAAAAAACTAAGATCATGAAAGCTATAAAATTAGTATTGTTAGGGATTTTATTCTTTACAAGCAGTATGAATGCCCAGGTTTCTATAAATGTAAATATAGGGACACCTCCGGCCTGGGGACCTACCGGGTATACCGACATCCGTTATTATTATTTACCGGATATTGAAATGTATTATGACATCAACACCGCGATGTTCATTTATTTCAGCAATGGCGGCTGGGTAAGAACGGCTTATCTGCCGCGCCCTTACAGACACTATGATTTGTACAGCGCTTATAAGGTTTGCTTACATGATTATGGTCCCAACCCATACGTTTACTATAAAAGACATAAAGTAAAATATTACAGAGGTTACAGAGGTACGCCACAGGTAGCCATCAATCCAAGACCAAGAGATGTAGAATACCGCGTGATTAACGACTCCCGAAGAGATTACGAATACAGAGACGACAGAAGGGACAATAATTACAGAGAACGAAAACATAACGATTTCCGAACCGAATACAGAACTGCCGACAACGGTAACAGCCGTAACGATGGAAAAAGTTTTGACAACGGAAACGGACGCGGCAACGGACGTGACTACAACAGCGGCGACCGCGGAAACAACGGCAACGGACGTGAATATGGCGGCGGTGATCGTGGTGGTGACCGCGGAAACGGACACGGAAGAAGATAATTTAAAAGCAAAGGCGTTTTTTTAACGTCTTTGCTTTTATTATTTAGCAGAAGGAATAGTATATTTGAAAAGCCAACCTTAATGAATATTATGACAAAAAAATTACCTTTCTATTTTATATTTTTTATCTTCCTTACCCAGCATACTTTTGCACAACAGCCTAAAAAACCAACTCCTTCTGAGATTTACAACCAGATAGAAAAATTAAACTTTTTAGGATCCGCACTTTATATTGCAGCCCATCCCGATGACGAAAACACCCGTCTTATTTCATTTTTAGCCAACAGTAAAAAAGCCCGTACCGGTTATCTTTCGCTTACACGCGGTGATGGCGGACAAAATCTTATCGGAACAGAACTACGCGAGCTTTTAGGCGTTATCCGTACTCAGGAATTAATCGAAGCCCGAAAAACAGACGGCGGTGAACAGTTTTTTTCCAGAGCAAATGATTTTGGCTATTCGAAAGTGCCCAATGAAACGCTGGAAATATGGGATAAGGAAAAAGTTATGAGCGACATGGCGTGGATTATCCGGAATTTTCAGCCGGACATTATCATCAACCGTTTCGACCACCGTTCTCCGGGCACAACACACGGGCATCACACCTCTTCGGCCATGCTTTCGCAGGAGCTTTTCACCTTAGCGGCAGATGCTTCATTTGAGCCTTCACAACTGAAATTTGTAAAACCATGGCAGCCCAAACGTTTATTTTTTAATGTTTCCTGGTGGTTTTTTGGCGGAAAAGACAAATTTGAAAAAGCAGACAAATCAAAATATGTCAACTTAAGAACCGGTGTTTATTATCCTTCACTGGGGAAATCCAATCAGGAAGTTGCCGCTTTGAGCCGCAGTAAGCACCAATCGCAGGGATTTGGTACTACCGGTGCCCGCGGGGAAGACATGGAATACCTGGAACTGATTAAAGGAAGTCCGTTAACGGATCAGCAAAATTTATTTGAAGGCATTGATACCTCCTGGAATCGCGTTAAAGGCGGTGCCCGCATTGGAGAAACCATCGATTTTATCTTAAAATGCTTTGACTTTAAAAATCCTTCCGCTTCGGTATATGACCTGGTAAAAGTATACCAGCAGATTCAGAATTTAGAAGACAACCATTGGAAAACCATCAAACTGGAGGAAGTAAAAGCCATTATAGCCGAATGTTCCGGTTTATACCTGGAAGCAGTAGCCGAAAATCAATCGGTTACCCCGGGAAGCAATCTGAAGGTAAAATGGGAAGCCATTAACCGAAGTACGGTTGAAATGAAGCTGTTAAGACTGGTTATACAGCCGGACAAGCAAACCATTGAGCAAAGTTTTCCGTTAAAGAACAACCTGTTTGAAAGCGAAACCATCAGCATTTCGATACCTAAAGAAACTCCTTATACCTCGCCTTACTGGCTGAATGAAAAGGGAACTACCGGAATGTACTCTGTGAACGACCAGCAAAAAATAGGGATTCCGGACATTATCCGTAAAATTGCCATTACCTTCTCCATACTGGTGGAAGGCACCGAAATTCCGTTTACGAAAGAAATCATCTATAAATACAACGATCCTGTAAAAGGAGAAGTGTACCGTCCACTGGATGTAGTACCGGAAGTTACTGCCGAAATTTTAAACAAAGTACAGCTGTTTAAAGACCGGAAAAAACAATTGGTAGCGGTAAAAGTAAAAGCCGGAAAAGACAATTGTAACGGTACTTTACAACTGGAACTTCCTGCCGACTGGAAAGTGGTTCCCGAAACCATTCCGTTCCAGTTATCCCGGAAAGGAAGTGAAAAAACAGTAACTTTTGAAGTAACGCCGCCCAATTATACATCGGAAGCTGTAGCCAAAAGCATTGCAGTTGTTAATGGAGAACGCTTTGATAAACAGCAGATCCTGATCGATTATCCACACATTGCCTTACAACAGGTTTTATTGCCTGCCGAAGCGAAGTTTACCAAAGCCGATGTGGAGATCAAAGGAAAAAACATTGCCTATATTATGGGCGCCGGCGACCAGGTTCCGCAGAGCCTGCAACAAATGGGTTATACGGTGACTATTGTAAAACCGGAAAAAATAACCAGTAGTTTACTGGAAACTTTTGATGCGGTAGTGGTAGGCATCCGTGCTTATAATGTTGTGGAAGCCTTACAGTTCAAACAGCCTTTATTGTTCGAATATGTTCGCAACGGCGGTACGATGGTAGTCCAGTACAATACAACCGGAAGCCTTATAACACAGGATATTGCACCCTACCCGCTTGAAATTTCTTCCGATCGTGTAACGGAAGAAAATGCCACGGTTACCTTTTTAGATCCAAAACACAAAGTCCTTAATTTCCCGAACAAAATAACCGCTGATGATTTTAAAGGCTGGGTTCAGGAACAGGGTTTATACTATCCGGACAAATGGGGCAGTGAATTTACGCCTGTACTGGAAGCTAATGATAAAGGCGAAACCCCTAAAAAAGGAGCTTTATTAGTAGCCAAATACGGCAAAGGATATTATGTCTATACAGGACTGAGCTTTTTCAGAGAACTGCCGGAAGGCGTTTCGGGAGCTTTCCGTCTTATGGCAAACATCATTGCTGTAGGGAAATAGTGTTAATAATCGAAATAGCGTAAATCTTTTTCGTATTTTCGAAACCAAGTATCGTGATACCGGATGCGCAGAAATCCGGTATTAAATTCAAAACAACATGACTGAAAAACCGAATTCCTGGAAAAAAAGCTACACTTTGGTATTAATACTAAATGCTTTCTATATACTGTTGTTTTATTTTTTAATGCAAATGTACGCCTAAACCATGCAGAGTATTGACTGGATAGTATTATCAGCAACCCTTTTATTCATTGTAATTTACGGTTCTTTAAAAACCAAAGGAAGTAAAAATGTCGAAGAGTTTATTCTCGGCAATAACGAAACACCCTGGTGGACCGTTGGTCTTTCCGTAATGGCCACCCAGGCCAGTGCGATTACCTTCCTCTCTACTCCCGGACAGGCTTATCATGACGGAATGGGATTTGTACAGTTCTATTTCGGTTTACCCATCGCGATGATTGTGATCTGTATCACCTTTATTCCGATATACCACCGTTTAAAAGTTTTTACGGCTTATGAATTCCTGGAACAGCGTTTTGATGTCAAAACCCGTTCGCTGGCTGCTTTTCTATTCCTTTTTCAGCGTGGATTGGGAACCGGACTAACCATTTATGCTCCGGCTATTATTTTATCCTCCCTGCTGGGCTGGAACCTTACTTTAATGAATATCATTATCGGTTTACTGATTATTGTCTATACTTTTTCCGGTGGAACGAAAGCGGTTAATGTCACGCAAAAACAACAAATGTTTGTAATCATGACCGGAATGTTCATCACCTTTGTGCTCATTTTAAGCTATTTACCGGACGAGCTTAGTTTTAGTAATGCGCTGGGTATAGCCGGTGCCAACGGGAAAATGAATATTGTTGATTTTTCTTTTGATCCGGAAACCCGATATACGTTCTGGAGCGGTATTACCGGCGGTTTTTTCCTGGCACTTTCCTATTTTGGTACCGACCAGTCACAGGTTGGACGTTACCTTACCGGAAAATCCATTAAAGAAAGCCAGATGGGTTTAATCATGAACGGATTGCTAAAAGTCCCGATGCAGTTTTTCATACTGTTAACCGGAGTTATGGTTTTTGTATTCTTCCAGTTTCACTCGGCTCCGCTGCACTTTAACCCGAATAACATCAAGATTGTAGAGCATTCCCCATACAAAGCGGCATATAAAAAACTGGAAGCACAGCTCGACCAGGTACAGGAAGAGAAAAAAGAGATCAGCATGCTGTATGTGGGGCAATTGCAACAGGATTTTGACAATCCTATCTTACAGCAGAAAATGGTTTCCTTATCCAGTAAAGAAAAAGACCTGCGGGAAGATGCCAAAGAACTGATTAAAAAAGCGGATGTTAAAACCGAAACAAACGATAAGGATTATGTATTTATCCACTTTATCCTGAACTACCTTCCAAAAGGGCTTATAGGCTTGTTATTGGCCGTAATCCTGTCGGCAGCGATGTCTTCCTCCGCTTCGGGATTAAATGCGTTAGCTTCCACAACAACGATTGACCTGTACAAAAGGAATTTAAAAACGGAGAAATCCGAAAAGCATTTTGTAAACGCTACCCAGCTTTTTACGCTTTTCTGGGGTTTAATTGCCATCCTGTTTGCCTGTGTGGGTACTTTATTTGAAAACCTGATCCAGCTGGTAAATATTGTTGGTTCCATCTTTTACGGAACCGTATTGGGTATTTTCCTGATTGCGTTTTATATCAAGTTTATTAAGGCAAAAGCCGTTTTTTGGGCGGCTATGACCAGTCAGCTGCTTATTTTTTACATCTATTATCTGGATGTGGTGAGTTTCCTGTGGCTGAACATTATCGGTGCTTTCCTGACGATCGTACTGTCTTCGATATTACAGGGCTATCTGAATATGATTAAGAAAACACCGGAAAACGTATAAGATTTTCTAAGACTGTAACGACTGTAGGAATCGGATCACCGGTTCCAGTGTCTGCTCCGGATTTTCTTTATGCGGCGAATGGCTAACAGCCGGAATAAGGCATTGCTGTGCCCTGCCGCTCACCTGTTCTGCTATGGCACTCACTTGTTTTGTGCTGCCAAATTCATCGTTTTCGCCTTGAAGCACCAGTACCGGGCAGGTAATATTGGGTAAATATTTTTCAATATTCCAGCTTCTGAACCGGTCCGAGAGCCAGGTTTCCGTCCATGCGCAGAACAGTCCGTCTACGTTATCGCCATGGTATTTCAACAGTTTTTCTTTCAGATTGGTGGTCGCATACGCTTCCACAGCTGCCCTGATGCCGTTTAGCGTAATATCTTCTACAAACACGTGAGCTCCTTCGGTAATTACCGCTTTAATCCGTTCAGGAAACATTGCCGCCGTTAGCAAAGCTATCGAACCGCCGTCGCTATGCCCGAACAGGATTGCTGCATCAATAGCCAGCGCCGCCAGAAGACTGTCCAGCGTTTGGGCTTCTTTTTCAAGATAGTCGTTATGGCGTTCAATGGTTGTAAAAGCATCCGATTCGCCATAACCCTGCCGGTCATAGACCATCACATTGCACTGCGCTGCCTGTGCCAGTATATCCGGAAAGTTGCGCCATAGGGTGATGCAACCCAGGGAATCGTGTAGAAAAACGATATACGGTTTCGTATGGTCAATAGTGGCCGTGTACACGTTTAAGCGTACCCCGTCAACAAGTATGTGTCTTTTCATTTTCTGAATTTATTCCGGTATACCGCCTGTAAGCTTACGGCCATACCCGTTTTGAATATTGAAAACAGTTATCTTTTCAGCGTAAAATGGCCTTTTACTTCTCTTCCGTCCTGCAAATAAACCACATACCAGTAATCGGTTGCCGGAAGCGGCTGGTTGTTGTAGATACCGTTCCAGCCTTCGGAAGCTTTCATCTGTCTTAATAATTTACCGTAACGGTCAAAAATATTGACAATGCTGTTTTTATACAGGCTATTTGCAGCGCCTTTAATACGCCATAAATCGTTGTAACCGTCTCCGTTTGGCGTAAAGTATTTCGGAATGCCCAATACGGCCACCTGTTTTGCAATCGTACCGCAGCCGTTAAAATCCCGGATATAAACGGTATGGATACCGGTAGCAACATTGTCAAAGAAGTTGCTGTCCTGGAAAGGTCCGTCCGGTGCATCAATTCCATAAACATAATGGTTGCTGCTTCCCGTTACATAAACCGTTATGGTATTATTTTCTGTTAAGTCTTCTACTTCTATAGCCGTTACCGTAGCCACATTGGACGGTTCTACCGTTAATGTCCTGATAGCCGAGCAGCCATAAACATTGGTCACCGCAACCGTATAGACACCCGGCGTGATCACACTGATCGTTGGAGTTGTCGCTCCGGTTGACCACAAAAACTGATAACCGTTAGCCGAGGCAATACCACTTGTTAATAATAGCGGGGTTACCGGCTGGTCTGTACATAATTTTGGTGAAGCATCAGTTGCTAGTGCCGGCAATCTTCGTATGTATAATTTTATTTCATGCACGCCTTCACAATCGTTATTACTCTCAACGCGGGCATAAACCGTCTGGAAGCCAATGGTTGTATTGGTAAAGGCCGTATTCAGTTCGTTTTGCTCCAGCAGAGCATCCGTAACCGAGCTGTAATATTTAACGGTATTGGTACTGGTTTCCAGTCCTAAACCTGTCAGGTTAAAAGTATAATACCCATTATCCGAACAGCCATTCATAACCAGTTCCTGTGTAGCTGTCGTATTCACGTGCAGCGAAAGTGTTGTAATGCTGTAGCAGCCGGTTTGGGTATCGGTAACTCTTACTGATAATTGCTGCGGATTGGAAATATTGGTATAAACCGGATTTAAAGAAGCGGTATTCGCTACTGCATCAGCATTGTTTAAAAAGAAGGTTGTTATCCGGTTAGCATTTCCGTTCGTCAGTACGGCATCGGCTTCATTCAGATTAAAAGTGGTAAACCCGTCCGGATTTAACCCGAAATCACATTGTACCAAGGTAGCCGGTGATACGACCGGAGGTGTATTGACCTTTAAAAAGAAGCTTTTGGTACTATAGCAATTGGTATTGGTGGTATTTTCTATCCGCACATAAATTTCCTGACTGTTTGCATTGGTATTTGTAAACAGATACGGCAGTGCATTCGATCCGGCATCGGCATCGGCCTGCGTTGCATGAAAACTAATGGCGCGATCTGCGGCATTCTGGGTTCCTAAAATTCCTGCGATTTTTGTCTGCAAATCAAATGTTTCAAAACCATTACTGCTGCTGTCGTCACAAAGGGCATAATCGGTTAGTACTGTGACAACCGGTTTTGGTGTTACCGTAACCTGGAAAGAAGTCACAGCAAAACAAGCGGAATTACTTCTATTCTGTACCCGGGCATAAAGCGTAAACGACGGCACCGTATTGGTAAAATTCGTCGGGTCTATTGCATTCTGATTACTGGCAGCATCTGCCGGAGACAGAAAATACAGTACTTCAAAAACCGTTGGTGACTGCGTTCCTAAAATACTGCCGGTTTGCTGCTGTAAATTGATTTGGGTCAGGCCGTCGCTATCGGAATCACAAAGCTGCAGGTTTCCAACCGGATTTGCCACCGGAACCTCATAGATGGTAATGGTTTCGGAATTGGTTACCGCATTACCGTTAATCACTACGGTCACCGAAACCGGATAATCTCCGGGTGCCGCATATACATGGGTGGGCGCTACGGCATTTGAAACCGGAGAAGCATCTCCAAAATTCCATTCGATACTGGTATAGGCCTGATTGGTTAGTGAGGCCGGCATAGTGAAAGTTGTCGTATCGCCAAAACAGGTATTGGCAACCTGAAAACTCGGATAAAATACCGAGGTTATAAAAGGCGGCAGCCCTAATGTTGCCAGTCCGCTGCTTAACGTAATGGCATTCATAACAAAACCGGCAAGACTACCCGTCTCTTCCGGATTGTTAATGACGCTCAGGTGTATGGTTGCGGAATTGGTAAAGTATATTTTTTTATCCGGTCCCAGCTGCAACGCTCCTGTAGCCGTAGTATTCGAAATATTCAATATCGAACCCGGAATATTAGCGCTTTCCAGATCAAACTGGGCAATACTATTAACATTGCTTTCTCTAATACTGGCGTATAGTTTTTTAGTTTCTGCCGAAAATTCAATTCCATACGCATTAACGGAATTAATCAGGGCAACAGGATTTGAAACTATTCCGGTATTTTTATCAAAATCGTATAAATAAACCGATCCGTCATTAGTTGTCTCCCCTGTTTGCGTACCGTTTTGAGAATGGGCTATGGCTAATTTCTGACCATTGGGCGATGCTTTTAAATACCCAATAGCGTTTCTCCTGTAACCGCTTAGTGTAATATACGGATCAACTGTCGAGACCACCGGTGTTTGTGAAACTCCGGTACTGGTAACTCTGAAAGCATAAAAACGGTTTATGAAATGGGTAATAACCCAATAACCGCCGGAAGCGTCTTTTACTGCCGTAATTTTTTCGGAGCATTTGTATTTTATTTCATCACCATTAGGATTGGTATCATAAGTAATAAGGTGCTTGTTCCGGTTGGTAATATTACCAATACTTCCGTTACTTCCCGTTAGCTGCAGGTTAACCGTGGAATAATTGAATCCGTTATTGTAGCCATCGTCCTGGCTTTCTGTAAATCCCGTATTACGGGCCGGATAAGTGGCTGCATTATCATGATGCGGCTCATCGACCGTAAAAATATAGTAGGTATTCGGGTCATTCGGTTTGGGAACAATTATCCCCGACTGTGTACTGGACGGGTCGCCAAATAAACCTTTACCACCAAAGTAGTCCCCGTTTGGCATAATCACGTGATTTCTGTCCCAGACAGTACGGCCATCGGTATAAAAAAGTAAATCGCCGTTTGCGTTAGAAATGGAACTGCATCCTTCGTTAGTCTGAATCTGTCCGTTCGTGAGAGAGGTTACCACTCCATTGGCATCAAAATGTATTCCGGCTCCGGCACCAAAAAACCAGTTGTTGGCTTCTCCCTGGGCAAATAAGCCTGATGTATATAAAAATAGTATCAGAAAGTATTTTTTTATCATATAATTATAGAAAGGGATCAAATATAAAGTATTATCTGTTATTGTCTGCCGGTATACTTAATATTCACTAAAACATTAAAAACAAACAATTTGTAGTGTTAATTGTTATTATTCTCTGCTTTTCAGGAAAAATTAATAGCTAATCCATAAAAAAAAGGGGATTTTTCCCCTGTTTTGTCTTTTAGTGATCCACTATTTTTGTTCTAATAAAAATCGAATTTACAATGAAATCAAGAGGACTAACGGTTGTATACTTTTTAATGGCTATCTATTCGTTTACGCAGCTTTATTTTTATTTTGATAATCTGGATTTTACGACCGAATTATTCAATACATTAATCATACTGCTGACGATCATTATTACGCTGATTATCGTAGCTTCCAATATTACTGTTTTCATCATCCGTAAAAAACGATATCTTAACCGGAAATAAAGACGCTGCTTGTTTCCCAGCCGGTTTTACCCTGGTTATACCAAAGCTGGCCGTCAACTACTTCTAACGGGCATTCAAAATTATTCGTATATAGAGCACCAGTACCTAATCCTTGCGGCATCGGATTTTGTAACGTAAACGTCCACTGGGCAATAGCATTCAGCCCGATATTGCTTTCCAGTGCCGAGGTTATCCACCAGCCGATATTATGCTTTTCCGCAAGGTCTATCCATTCCTTTGAGCCGCGGAAACCGCCAACCAGACTCGGTTTTAAAATAATATACTGCGGTTTTATCTGTACCAACAAAGCTTCTTTATCTTCCGGTTTAAAAATACCTATCAACTCCTCATCCAGCGCAATCGGAAAAGGAGTTTCCCGGCACAATTGTGCCATTACGGCAACATTGCCCTGCTTAACCGGCTGTTCGATACTGTGCAGTTCAAATTCGGACAGTTGTTGTAGTTTCTCCAATGCCTTATCGTTAGAAAAAGCACCGTTAGCATCTACCCGGATCTCAACCGTTCCGGCATCAAAGTTATTCCGGATAAAAGCCAGCAGATCCAGTTCTTTCTGAAAATCAATAGCACCAATTTTCAGCTTGATACAATGGAATCCCTGGGCCAGTTTTTCTTCGATCTGGGTTTTCATAAAGGATTCTTCCCCCATCCAGACCAGGCCGTTTATCAGGATGCTTTTCCGGGATCCGGTAAAATCAGACGGGAATAACAAAAAAGGATCCTGAGCGGCTAACGACCGGAATGCCATTTCCACTCCAAACTGAATGGACGGAAACTCCTGCAATGATTCCCAGAGTTTATCTTCTCCCAAATGGATGTTCCCGCAAACCCAGCGCAGTTTTTCTTCATAGTCCGGCCGGTCATCCACACTGAGCGTTCGCAATATTCCACACTCGCCTATTCCTTTTTTACCATCTTTTTCAAGCAGGATAAACCAGGTTTCTTTTTCAGTCAGTATACCGCGGGATGTCCCGGATGGTCTTTTGAATTGCAGCGTGTATTTTTGATAAGATGCTTTCATAGGGATGATATACGATATATGATTTATGAGGGATGATATACGAAGTTTGATTTGTGAGGTTTGATTTGTGAGGTTTGATTTACGATATACGATATATGAAGTTAGGATACTTACTTCTAACCTCATATATCAAATATCAACCTTTATCTATGAATACGAATTTAGAATACTTCTAACCTCGTATATCAAATATCAACCTTAATTTATGATACTTCTAACTTCTAATATCATAAATCAATTGAAGCCCCTATTTCCAGCAGCATCAGATCTTTTCCTTTATTGAAAAACTTGCGGATGGATTCTTCGTGGTTGATTTCGATATAGCCGAACGTATCAAAATGATAGCCTAAAACCTTATCGCATTCCAGGAAATCCGATGCAATAATGGCATCTTCCACATCCATCGTAAAGTTACTGCCAATCGGTAAGATTGCCAGGTCTAGTTTGGTGCGCATCGGGATCAGCTTCATGTCCATTGTCAATGCGGTATCGCCGGCAATATAGATGTTTTTATGTTCGCCTTCAATGACAAATCCGCCCGGTTGTCCGCCGTAACTGCCGTCCGGGAAGGAACTGGTGTGTAAGGCAATTACATATTTTACGGTACCAAAATCAAATTTCCAGCTTCCGCCGTGATTCATCGGGTGATACGAAAATCCTTTATTGCCAAAATGACTGGCTATTTCATAGTTCGATACAATTACCGCATTCGTTCTTTTAGCAATGGCTTCCACGTCCAGAATATGATCGCTATGGGCATGTGTCAGCAGGATGTAATCCGCCTGAAGCGTATTAATATCAATATGTGCCGCTTTCGGGTTTCCGGTAATAAACGGGTCAACAAGAAGGTGTTTACCGCTGATCTCGATTCCTAAACAAGCGTGTCCGTAAAAAGTAATTTTCATAGTCGTGAGGTTAAAAGGTTAGTACTACAGATAATAAAACCGCAAAAAGGAAGGTGCTTAAAGCGACCTTTTTAAGTTCCGGATCCAATGCTCCGGGTTCTTTATTGGCGGCTACTGTTTTTAAATGTTTCAATAAGGGAATATAGGACAGTACAAACAGGTATTGTTTCCACTCAAAACCGGAAAGGTAGGCAAACAGCAATCCTAAAATCATGGCTGCTACCACTATAAACAGGTGGTAGTTTTTAGCATTTTGAGCACCAATTTTAACCACCAGTGTATTTTTTCCTGCTTTTATATCGGATTCCCGGTCTCTCATATTGTTCAGGTTTAGAACGGCAACACTCAACAGGCCAATCGCAACTGCCGGCAGCAAAAGCTTATAGTCAACCGCCTGTTCAAAAAGGAAGTTGGTTCCTAAAACACTTACCAGTCCGAAGAAGATAAAAACAAACAAATCGCCCAATCCTCTGTATCCGTAAGCCGATTTTCCAACGGTATATTTGATCGCCGCCGTGATCGCCGCTAATCCCAATACAAAAAAGAAAAGGGAAAAGCCAAAGTTATCTTTTCCGAAAGAAGCATAAATCAGCGCTACAGCAATAATCAGCGTAGCAACAGAAACGATTATGATCCCTTTTTTCATCTGTTCCGGCGTGATCGCTCCGCTCTGTATCGCACGCTGCGGTCCTACTCTGTCCTTGTTATCGGTACCTTTTACCCCGTCGCCATAGTCATTTGCAAAATTTGACAGCACCTGTAAGCCCAAAGTAGTTAAAAATGCTAATCCGAAAATCAGCCAGTAATTCGCGTTATCCGAATATTGTTTGTAAGCATAAAAAGTGCCCACTAATATTCCTGAAATGGAAAGCGGTAATGTTCTTAATCGTGCGGCTTCAAGCCATATTTTTGCATTCATTTTTTATTTTTTACAACTTATAATTTCTTTTTATTTACATCCAGTTTTTATCTGATGCTTCCACCTGGTACAGCCAGAGGTTAACCAGCTCTTTAATATGGGTATAATTTCCCAGATGGAACGACACATTACCACCGGCGGTATAAAGCGTTACGCTTCCGATATTCACACTTTTATGCCAAAATAGCTGACTGGTACTGATGGCCTGTATTTTGTGCGGTTCGATAATCTGATGTTCTATATCCCAGGCGCCCTGCTGACTGATTATAAAATTTTCTGTCACAAACAGGCGGCTGTTTCTAAAGCTGAAATACAGCAATATTCCCGTAAACGTAATGTATAGCGGTACAAAAATAAGATATTCCTGAATTGGTAGTATGGTATACCGGTCTAAGAAAAACAAAACCGTTAGCGGTAATACAATATAAAGAACCACAGCCACTATCAATCTTCTGTAATTGGGCAGTAATGCCACTCCTTTTTGGGGAATTTCCCGGAACAGCAAGGTTAGTATTTCATCGCGTTCCCGTTCATTACATCCCGGTATTTCAATTGCGGATTTGTCTTTTTCGTCATGCGCATCGGCATTACCGGAAGCCTGACGGATTTTTATGTTCAGTACATTCATTTTCTTTTGCAGAAAATTTCTGCTGGTGGTAACCAACTGTACTTTTTCCGGCCGGATAATGGTGTTTTTTGTATTCAGCAATCCGTAAGACAATAAAAGCGAGCGTCCCTGTTTGGCCATTTTAAAGTCAAAATACTTGATGATGGTTCTGCCAAGGTTGATAACCAGTAGTAATCCAAGCAGCATGACAATAAAAATAGTTGCCGAATACATCGCTAAACTTTCATCAATATAGTTATTGATCTGGTCGCCTTCTATTTCGTTGCTTTTGGTGAAGTTCTGAATGTTTTCATAAACCGTTCCGAAGAAGGCAATCAGTAATGCCAGGCTTCTAACGTAATTAGACGTCAGCCCTATTTTGACAAGGCTTAAAAAACTGATACTGATAAAAGGTTCCTTTTCCGGCAAAACAGGGGTTTCCTCACTTTCCTGTACCGTTTTTGCAGCGGTTTGTTCTCCTTTGAGTAATCTTGCTTTTAATGCCTGTGCCAGTTCTTCCGAAACCGCTTTTATGACCGCTTCTTTTTTCGCACTTCCGGCAGTATCCACATCCAGCGCATGCACACCTATTATTTTTTGTATAAAGGACTGGTTAATATTGACCTGCTGGATTTTGTTGAGCTGGATGGCGATCTTTGTTTTATTCAATACGCCTTTATTGATGATAAACTCTTCGTTTTCTTCATCAATATGAAAGGTAAAGTTCCGGTATTGCAGGTAGGCAAAAACACCGATCACCGCTATAATTCCCACAATACCCAGCACCACATATACTTTGTTTACCTCGTTAAATTTAAAAAGCCAGACAAGCAGTATCGGCCATAAACCCCTGATTATTTTTTGGAACGAATCGGTAAACATGACCAACACGCCAATAAGTGACTGTCTTTGCGGTTGGTTAAAGTTCATCTTCAGACGGCGTTATGGCAGTTGTTTCTTTAGTGGTATGATTCAATTTTGTCATCAGCAGTTGCTTGATGTTTTCGGCATGTTCTTTTTCAATTCCGGGAATATTAATATCGCTGTCTCCGCCACCGGCAGTAAAGATCTCAATAGCGGCCAGTCCCAGTTTTCCGGAAACGAATCCCTGATGTAAGGCAACGTGCTGCACTCTGCTGTATGGAATGATGATTGTTTTGGTGGCAATAACCCCGCTTCGGAACAATACATCATGCTGGCGGAAAGCAAATCCTTTTTTGCGGAAGCTCAACAGGGAAAAGAAGGTCACAATTGCTCCGAAAACCGCTATTCCGATTCCTGTTCCCAGCAATAATTCCCGGGAAACCAATTCCGGATTCACCACCAGCAATATCCCGGCTATCACTATTAAAACAAGTATAAAAACGGCAATATGCAGTATGATGACCTTTTTATAATCCGGATGCAACGCGGTAAACGGTACGGTTTCAAACCTGGGCAGTGTGGTGGTATCGATAGGGGTATTGGTAAATTGCTCCATTCTTGGGTCTGTATTTGTTATAAAACAATTGGCTTATGAAAATTCACAAGCCAATTCTAATGTTATTGCTTTTCACGCTGTTAAGGCAGCCATTTCTTTTCAAAGTTTGGCTTACGTTTTTCTAAGAACGCATCTCTTCCTTCTTTAGCTTCGTCTGTCATATAGGCCAAACGGGTCGCTTCACCGGCAAAAACCTGTTGCCCTACCATACCGTCATCGGTTAAGTTCATCGCAAATTTCAGCATTTTTATAGAGGTCGGCGATTTGGCTAAAATTTCCTGTGCCCATTCATAAGCGGTATCTTCCAGTTCGGCATGCGGGATTACCGCATTGACCATTCCCATTTCGAAAGCTTCCTGTGCCGAATAGTTGCGGCCTAAAAAGAAGATCTCACGGGCTTTTTTCTGACCAACCATTTTGGCAAGATATGCAGAACCGTAACCACCGTCAAAGCTGGTTACATCGGCATCCGTTTGTTTGAAAATAGCGTGTTCCTTACTGGCTAACGTTAAGTCGCAAACCACATGCAGACTGTGTCCGCCGCCAACAGCCCAACCCGGAACCACCGCGATAACGGCTTTCGGCATAAAACGGATTAAGCGTTGTACTTCTAATATATTTAAACGGTGCATGCCGTCATCGCCAACATATCCCTGATGACCTCTTGCTTTCTGGTCACCGCCGCTGCAAAATGAGTAAACACCGTCTTTAGAAGATGGTCCTTCTGCAGAAAGCAGCACTACTCCGATGGAAGTATCTTCCTGGGCATCATAAAATGCCTGGTATAATTCACTGGTTGTTTTAGGACGAAAAGCATTACGGACATCCGGACGATTAAAAGCGATACGCGCTACTCCATTGCATTTTTTATAGGTTATATCTTCGAATTCCCGAACTGTCTGCCAGTTTATTGTATTCATATTTTTAAATTTTACCGTAAAAATAAATCATTTTTTGCATTATCTTGCACTTCCAAAAAATTATAATGTAATGAAAAAAATTTTTGTTTCAGTAGCGTTCTTAGGGTTGATTTTTTCAGCACAGGCTCAAAAATATGAATTCCAAACAGTTACTGACTTAGAAGCTTTACCGGTAATCAGTCAGGGCAATAGCGGAACCTGCTGGAGTTTTTCGGCTTCGTCTTTTTTAGAGTCGGAAGTAATCCGTTTGACCGGAAAGAAAATTGACCTTTCGGAAATGTACCAGGTGCGCAACACCTATCCGAAAAAAGCGGAAAACTATGTAATGCGCCAGGGAAAAGCACAATTTGGAGAAGGCGGTTTAGCACATGATGTGATTAACAGTGTTGCCGAATACGGAATTGTTCCGAATGAGGCATTTACCGGATTAAACGGTACGTCAGACACCTATAATCACGCCGAAATGGTTGCCGTTATCGAAAGCATGCTAAAAACCTACGTTGACAATCCGGAAAAAAAACTTTCCCCAAACTGGAAAAAAGCCATCAGTGCCGTTTTAGACATCTATATAGGTAAGAATGTAACCGAGTTTACTTATGAAGGTAAAAAATATACGCCGAAGAGCTTTTTGGCAATGACCAAAATTAATCCTAAAGAGTATGTTACCATCACTTCTTTTACCCATGTACCCAATTACAGTACGTTTATTTTAAACGTGCCGGATAACTTTTCTAACGGAAGTTTTTACAACATGCCGTTGGATGAATTTATCAGCAATATCGACAATGCGCTGGCAACAGGTTATACCGTTGAATTGGATTGTGACGTAAGTGAGCCTACCTTCTCCGGAAAATACGGTGTTGCCGTGATCCCGGAAAACAGCGAGGATAACAAAACGATCTTAACAGAGATCAAACCGGAAAAAGCAATCACTCCGGAATTCCGTCAGGCAGAATTTGAAAACCTTTCTACCCAGGACGACCATTTAATGCACATTGTTGGAAAAGTAAAGGATCAGAAAGGGACTGTTTACTATAAAGTGAAAAATTCCTGGGGAACCGATGCCAGCAGAGTTGCCAATGGCGGTTATGTGTATATGAGCGTTCCTTATATGAAATTAAAAGCGATATCGGTAATGGTTCATAAAGATGCGCTTTTAAAAGACACTAAAAAGAAATTAGCCTTATAACAATAAATTGTTTCAAAAGTGAAATTTAGCCTGTATGTAATTACAGGCTTTTTTTATGTGTTGAAAATTTAACAGAAATTAATTCCTTTTAGGATTTTAAAAACAATTTGGGTTATTTATATTTGCCTTTACCAAAATTTTACAAGGAACACTTTTCAATGAAACTGACTAAATATATCCCCCTATTTTCTATATTATTAATATTATCGTGCAATAAAAAAGATAACTCCAGAAACTCCGATAACAGTACCAACGATACTGCGCTTTTAGCCGGTAATTTTGAGATCAAATTACCTAAAATCTCTGCCAAATATGCTTCTGACAATAAAGCTTATGTGGAGCGTTTTTACAACAAGCATTTTAACAGTAACGATTACAGCGGCGGTTTCCTTGTTGCCAAAAACGGGCAGATTATCTATGAAAACTACAGCGGATATGCCTATAAAGAGAAAAACGACAAAATAACGGCAGACACGCCTATCCATATTGCCTCCGTTAGTAAAATGCTAACAGCTGTTGCCGTATTAAAACTGGTTGACGAAGGGGAATTAAAACTGGACCAGACGGTAAAAAGTCTGCTACCGGCTTTCCCGTATGAAAAAACAACGGTAAGAATGCTTTTGAGCCACCGCAGCGGTTTGCGCAATTATGCTTATTTTACTGCCGATAAAGGGGTGTGGGATAAGAAAAAGACGCTGACAAATCAGGATGTACTGGATTTATTAGCGACCAAACCCATCGGTCTGGAATCACAGCCCAATACCCGTTTTGGCTATTGTAATACCAACTATGCCTTACTGGCTTTGATTATAGAAAAAGTAACCGGTAAAAGCTATCCGGTGGTGATGAAAGAAATGATTTTCGATCCGCTTGGCATGAAGCATACTTTTGTTTTTAATAATCTGGAGAAAAAAGATAATGTGAGCCAATCCTATAAAGGAAATTATTTGCGTCTTGCCTTTGAGTTCCTGGACCAGGTTTATGGCGATAAGAATATTTATTCCACCCCGCGTGATATTTTAAAATTTGACATCGCTACCTACAATGACGATTTCTTAAGCAAAGAAATGAAAGCCGAAATGTATAAAGGTTACAGCTATGAGCGTAAAGGAACCAAAAATTACGGTTTGGGTGTCCGTATGTATGAGTTTGAAACCGGTCAGAAATATTTCTTCCACAACGGCTGGTGGCACGGGAACACGTCTTCTCTGGTAACCCTTAGAAAAGACACCGTTTCCATTATTGCATTGTCGAACAAATACAGCAAAAAAACCTATCAGACTAAAAAATTAGCGCCGCATTTCGGGGATTATCCTTTCAAATTCAGCAAAGAAGAGATGGAGGAATAGTTTGGAGGTGTGATTTATGAGGTTAGATATTTGATTTATGAAATGTGATTTATGAGGTTTGAAGTTTGAAAAACGAACATATAAAAAAGGGAGAATGATTAACATCGTTCTCCCTTTTTCTTTTCAGGTCTTATCCTATTTTTACGGAAGTCATTGTTAAGGAACCGCCCACTGCCTTATCATTAAAAAAGCTTGTTTCGTCTTTACTGTCCTGTAATGCCAGTGTGTACAGCATCGGGTAATAATGATCCGGCGTTGGGATGGCTAATTTTGCCGACTTATCCAGTTTTTCATAATCAATCAGTGCTTTGTGGTTACCGTCGGTGATCTTGTTTTTAAAGATGGTATTCATTTCCACAGCCCAGTCATAGCCATATTCCGGCTCCGCCAGTTTATCCCAGGCGACCATGCGAAGGTTGTGCACCATATTACCGCTTCCGATAATCAGTACGCCTTTTTTACGCAGGCTCGCCAGTTGTTTCGCCAAGTCATAATGGTATTGCGGCGGTTTGTTATAATCGATACTCAGCTGCAAAACCGGGATATCCGCGTTGGGATACATGTGCCGTACAACGGTCCACGTGCCATGGTCCAAGCCCCAGTCGTGATCCAAACCAACATCGGTAGTGGTGATCAGGCCGGACGTTGCTTTCGCCAGTTCCGGATTTCCGGGTGCCGGATACTGCACATCGAATAATGCCTGTGGAAAACCACCAAAATCATGAATCGTTTTCGGATGGTTCATCGCAGTAATATGTGTACCTCTCGTTAACCAGTGTGCCGAAATAACAATCACGGCTTTCGGCTTCGGAATGTCCTGCCCCATTTTGGTCCAGGTGCGTGAAAATTCATTGTCTTCAATACCGTTCATCGGTGAACCGTGACCGATAAATAACACCGGAAGTTTTACATCTTCTTCTTTTAAATCCTGTGTCCAGTTGTAAAATGGATATAATGTTGCCATACCTGCTCCTCCAATTATAGTTTTAATAAAATCAAGTCTATTCATTACTATACAATATTTGTATATACAAATTTACAATAAAAGTCGAAATGATTCTTTAATTTTGTGATATTTAACATTTTATAGCCTATTCTGCTACTATCAAAAAGAGAAAATGAAAATATAATCCTTATATTTTTTAATTATCTTGTTTTAAACTCAAAAAGAAAGGGAATATTTAAGATTCTGTTGTTAATTCTTTAAAAAAAAGCCATAAATACTGCTTATTCTTATCTATTATTAGTCTAAATAAAATAATGATGGTATTTTTGCACCATATTAAGATATTTGATAGACGTGAGGTTTTTATACATTATACTACTGCTAGGCATTAATACGCTATATGCACAAAAACATATAACCGGACAGGTTCTGGATAAAGACACTAAAAAACCATTGCAAAGTGTATTCGTGCTGAACCCGGAAACGAATGACTGGGCCATTACAGACGATAACGGTTCATTTGAACTGCGTATGCCGGCTTCGAAAGATATTAGTATCAGTTTCAAACTGTTGGGTAAGCAGGAAATGACCGTTACCTACAAAAAAGAAAACTTAAACACCAAGCTTACCGTTTACCTTCAAAACCGTGACTTGCGACTGGATGAAGTGGTCGTAACGGCAAGAAAAGGAAAAAAATTCTCCGAGATCACTATCGGGAAAGAAGTAATCGAACAGGTACAGGCTTTCTCCCTTAATGAAGTACTGGAACAATTACCCGGCCAGGCAGTTACGAATTTTAATCTTAATGAGTTCAAACCAATTGCTTTCCGGACCGTTAAGCCATCCCTGGTAGCCAATGCTGCTTTTGGAAACAAATCGTTTGGTACAGCAATCGTTGTGGATGGTATTCCCATTTCGAACAATGAAAACATGCAGTCCTATTCCGGGAATTATGGTGTGCCGTTCTCACCGAACCAGTTAGGTTTTGGCGATCCCTCCTCTTCCTCCGGTTTTAACGGGTATTTTTCCAATGCCAATTTTGGTGCCGATTTAAGAGAAATTCCAGCCGATAATATTGAAAAGATCGAAGTGGTTCAGGGAGTTCCTTCTGCTAAATACGGGGATCTGACTTCCGGATTGATCAAAATTGAACAAAAAGCCGGAAAATCTCCTTACCGCGTGTACACTTCTTTAAGAGACGGTACTACCGAATATGGTTTTTCCAAAGGTTTTAAAGCCAGCGACAAGATCGGCTTTATCAATCTATCGGTAAATTATTTAAAATCGAACGCCGAGCCGAGAGTTTCCTATACCGAATACGAACGTATCACGACTAACTTAATGTGGAGCTGGGCGAGCAAAAACAAAAACATCCGCAACTCTTTTTCTGTTGATTATGGTTTTAACAACGATAATGTGAATTATGAAGAAGAAGACACCGATGATAAAATTGTAAAAAATAAAAAGAAAGACCTGTCTGTTTCCAACCGCTTCAAATGGAAGTTTAAGGATACGAGCTTTTTCGACAACCTGGATGTGAATTTTAATTTCAGATACAGTGATCAGTACACCTATGAGTCAAAGTTTGTGAACATTGGCGGTAGTATTGTAGGAACCAGTACGGAGGAAGGTGTTTATACCGGAACGTACACATTACCAAGTTATACTTCCGTAAAAGCCGTAGAAGGTATTCCGGTCTCTTCTTTCCTGTCTGCAGACTTATATAAGAGTTTTAACACCGGCGACTGGTCGCATTCGGTACTAATGGGTACTTCTTTCCGCACGAGTGACAACAAAGGCCGCGGGCGTTTGGGAAGCCCGGAAACGATGATCAGCACATTCGCTTCTACAAACGGTGGATCCGGACAAGGTTTCCGTCCGTATAACTATGGCGAAAATATCCGTGCCGAATATCAGTACTCCTTATATGCAGAAGACAACATTACCCGCAACTGGGAAAACAGTATTCTATACATAAACAGCGGTTTACGCTACGATAACCAATACGGTTTCTCCACTTTGGCTCCCCGAATCAACAGTTATTTTCAATATGATAACTTTAAAATCCGCGGCGGATTTGGTATCACTTCGAAAGCGCCTTCTTTAAACCAGATTTATACCGGACCAAGATATTATGATGCCGTTTTAGGAGATTATCGTTACCCGGGTTACTACAATTTAGGAATTGTTCAGACCTATATTGATTATTCCGATAACAAAGGTTTGAAGCCTACAAAGAGTATGCGTTCGGAATTAGGCTTTGATTATAAACTACCTTTCGGAAACCTGAACTTTACCGGTTTTTATAATAAGATGTATGATGGAATCACGAATGAAGGAATTCCGACTACCAGAGCCATGGCAAACCTGGACATACAGTTTAACGGAACCCAGACGCCAACCTATCAGGTAACAGGCTATACTCCTTTTTATTACCTGCAAAACAGATTGGTAAACAAAATGGAATCAAAAGATAAGGGTGTGGAATTCTTTATGAGTTTTGAAAAAACACCTTTTAAAAATGTCACGTTTGACATTCAGGGAAGCTATACGGAAACGGTGAACACCGATAACCGTGATTTCTATGAAAAGATTGCCGGCACAACGCCAAGAACGGAAAAATTTGCGATCCTGGCACCATATTCCGAGAATTATAAAAGTTTCCGTTTGGGCTCTAACATCAATTACCATTTACCTAAAATCGGATTGGTTATTGCGGTGCGAAGCGAACACTTTATCATTGAAAACAATACCTATAAAAGCGGTAACCGACTGTTGGGCTATATCGATGAAAACCTGAACCGGTTTATCATTCCGGAAGCCGAAAGAGATACCCACCCGTTATTAGGAGTACTGGTACAAAACTATCCGGAAAGAGACAGATCGCTGCAAAAAGTGTATCACAATTTCCATTTGCGGGTATCGAAAGACTTTAAAAACGGATTCCGTTTTTCATTCTATGCCAACAACTTCCTGGATTTAAAACAAACGGAAGATGTTATAGACAACGGCATTCCGACAAAAAGAACAAAATCCGATATGGTACAGTTATCGTTCGGAACCAAAATAGAATATCAATTTTAATAATTAATTATATATAACTTACATGAAAAAAATACTTCTATTACTTAGTGCGGCTCTAGCTTTTTCATCTTGTTCAGATGACGATTTCGGAGATGGAAATAATGGATTACAACCCGTTAATTTTTCGGTAAATCTTAAATATGATACAACAGCATTTAATGGTGAAGCAGTACAACAGGGTGCAGTTATTTTAACCAATACCAATACCGGAGATACATATACGGTACAATCCAATACCAGTGGTGTGGCTACCTTTAATGCGATCATCCCGGGAACCTACAACATTACGGCAACAAAAACACTGACCAGCGCTGAATTCAATACGCAGTTCGGTTATACTCCGGAAACGCCATCGGTTTTATTTAACGGCGCTCAGGAGCAGGTTATCGTAAACGCAAATGTAAGCGGTACCGAACTTAAACTAAAAACAATCCGAATTGGTGATCTGGTAATCAAACAAATCTACTATGCCGGTTCCCATGCACAACAGGGGGCTGTTTTCAGAGATCAGTTTATTGAGATCTACAACAACTCTAACGAGAAGATCTATGCAGACGGTTTGTGTATCGGTCAGCTTTACGGAAAAACATCCACTACTTCAGCTTCTTATACCCTGTCTAACGGACAGTTCGACTGGAGCAAGTCAATTGGAATGACTTCCGGATCTGCTGCCAATACAGACTATGTTTATGCTGACTATGTGATCAAAGTACCTGGAAACGGAACAGAATACCCGATTTTACCGGGAGAAAGTATTGTAATTGCCCAAACGGGAATCAACCATAAAGCGCCTTTAGTAGACAATAGCAATGAACCGTTAACGGTACAGAATCCTGATTTGACAGTCGATTTAAGCAATGCTGAATTTGAAGTATATTTAGGAGATTACAGATTATCACTTGGTGAAGAGGTTTATCGTTACGACATCCAAAACCCGGCTGTTAAAGATATGAATATCGCCTACTGGGGAAGACAAGGATACAGCAGCCCGAATAAAGATTTCTTAATGGACAACTTAGGAAGAGACAGTTTTGTAATTTTCCGTGAAGAAAATTTAAATGCTTACCCTAATTTTTCAGATCCTTCTGTAACAAACATTATCAATACAACTAAGTTTTTCATTCAGATTCCAAAGGTTAAAATCATTGACGGTGTAGAATTACAACACTACAACCCAAGCAGCCAGCGTCCGAAAATGTTACAGGCAGAAGTAGATGCTTCTTTCATTAACTGTGATGCTGCCTACAACTCTCAGGCGGTAATCAGAAAAACAAAAACTATCGTTAATGGTCGTAAAATCTTAGAAGATACCAACAATTCTTCTAACGATTTCATCAAACAAAAAGCAAATCCTAAAGGTTTTGCAAACTAGTCTGTAACCCGTTACAGCAGTTAAATCTTAAAACGTTTCTTATATTTTTAAGAACCATTATAATATGACTTCAAAAAAAGTAATATTCTATTTTATACTATTGGTGAGTTGTGCAGCAAATGCGCAGCTCACTGATAGTTTATCGGTACAACAGAATTTGTTTTACAACGATGTACAACAGCATTTTTGGAAAAACCCGTTATTCTATACCACCCAGCATTTAAATGATTTTACGCTGACTCAAATTGATTTCAGTCAGAAGAATCTGAATTTAAAACGCGTTCAAACGGCAGACAGAACCACACAATATAGTTTTTCTACTCAGGGAATCTATAATGTAAAACCGAGATTACGCCTTTTTGGCGGTTTTATATTCAATAAAATTGCCGAAAAAGGTCTGGGCTACAACTTCTCTACCCAGCGAACGGAAAACCAGAATGTTTTGTCTCCAAATTATTTTTTCGCCCCAAAAAAAGGAGACTGGGATATTCAGAATTATAATTTAGATGGCGGATTTGCTTATCAGTTTGACAGCAATATTCTTTTAGGAGCCAAAGCTTTCTATAAAAACGGAAAAAGTTACAGAACCATCGATCCGCGTCCGGAAATTCAGCAGAGTAACTATGGCGGAGAGCTGCAAACCGGTTACAATTTCAACAATAACAGTTTGTTTGTTAGCGCAGGTATTGCCAAAAAAACGGAAACATCAAACATCACTTACGTGAATGATGCCCAGAATGCTCCGGCCTATCCGGAAACATTCACCCGTTTTGCATCCGGTTATGGGCGGATCATTTTCAACTCCTCCTATAACAGGTATATTTTTAATACTATCGATAAAAACTTCGGTTTTGGCTATCAATACCAAAACAGCAGAAACAAGGTAAGCGCCACCTATAAATACAACAAATCCTTAGAAAGCTTTTATCGCAAAAATGCCCGTGGCTATGTGTATATCGATGATGAGCTGAAAATGTATATGTACAGGGTTATAGCACATACCGGAGAACTAAACTATTTCTATGACGGTGAAAAAGTCGATTATAAAGCCGCTTTTGGATATGAAAGACAAAAAGGCGATAATTTTTCAGTGATCGAAAACGGTCAGAATTACCGGATGAACCTGGATATTTTTACCTTCAGTAATGGCGTGATAAAGAAAGACAAGGATCGTGTTGTTTATGCTTTTGAACTGGGAGCCAACTATATCAAACATAAATATATCGACCTTTTGGGTAATACCGACAAACGATTGAACACGCTGGAAATCCAGACTTCTTTTAACAAAGACATACTGGCTAAGGAGAAAAACAAAATAAACCTGTCTGTTGGAGTGAAATATTATATGGCGCTGGATGAAAAATTAGTTTTTATTCCTATTTCTTCTTCCAACACTTCATTTGCAGACAATGTAATCCGACCGGATCAGGCTTTTGATGCGACTTCGAAATTACAATCGAATATTATGGCACAATACTTTTATAGTCTTTCAAAAACTAAAAAGTTACGTATTTTTGCCAATTATAACACACTGGTTGCTTTAGGGGATCAATACAAAACCTATACAACCGATTTTAATACCACAGAAAGCAGCTATTTTAATGGCGGAATCTCTATAATTTATTAGGCATGAAAAAGATTATTGGACTAACCTTCCTCAGTTTTTTATTCGTAGGCCTGGTTTCTTTACAAAACCATACAGACGATGAAAAATACTATTCCATATCTGAATTAAAAAAAATATACAGCGGCGGTGATATGACCAAATGGCCAAAAGCCAATGTGGACAGCACCGTTATCAATTTCCAGGATTTAGGAGTTTTGCCAAAAGTTCCCTTCCCTGCCGAAAATCCGTATTCTGAAGCAAAAAGAGAGTTGGGTAAAGTATTGTTCTTTGATCCGCGATTGTCAAAATCAGGACAAATTTCATGTGCTTCCTGCCACGATCCGGAATTGGGATGGGGCGACGGAAAAAGAGTTTCTCACGGTCACGACAGAACTCCGGGCAGCCGAAACTCAAAACCGATTATCAACGTGGCCTATTCCACCATCTTTTTCTGGGACGGACGGGCAGCCAGCCTGGAAGAACAGGCGAAATTCCCGATAGTCGATACCAAAGAGATGAACAATCACATGGATATTGCCGTAAAAACGATTAAAAAGATAAAAGGCTACCAGCCGCTTTTTAAAGAGGCTTTTGGTGATGAAAAAGTTACCGAAGAGAAGATCTTTAAAGCGATCGCTACTTTTGAACGTACGGTGGTGAGCCGCAAAAGCCGCTTTGACAAATTTATTGAAGGCGACAGTACGCAACTTTCCAATAAAGAAGTAGAAGGTTTACACCTTTTCAGAACCAAAGCAAGATGCATTAACTGCCACAATTCTGCTTTGTTTTCCGATAACCAGTTCCACAATGCAGGACTGACTTACTACGGCCGAAAATATGAAGATCTGGGCCGTTATAACATTACTAAGAATGCAGAAGATGTTGGGAAATTCCGTACGCCTTCTTTACGGGAAATAATGAAAACCGGGCCTTATATGCACAATGGTTTATTCCCGGAAATCAGAGGGGTGCTGAACCTGTACAATATGGGGATGCCGAATCTAAAACCAAAAGGCGAACAGGTAAACGATAAATTGTTTCCAAAAACGTCGCCTTTATTGCAAAAACTGGACTTAAACAAAGGAGAGCTTGATGCTTTAGAAGCTTTCCTGGGAAGCATAACTTCAGTAATTTACCGGGAACCGGCTCCGGAAAAATTACCACAATAAAAAAAGGGAGAACACTGTTCTCCCTTTTTTTATTTTACCAGATAAATTCCATCTTCTTTTATTTCAATGAGCTTTTGCTTATATAAAACACCAATCGCTTTTTTAAAGGTCTTTTTACTCATTTTAAGCACCGTTTTAATGTCTTCCGGATGACTGTCGTCATTTAACCGCAGAAAACCGCGGCTGGCTTTTAATTCATCCAGAATATACTGGGAACTCGGTTCTAATTTTTCAAATCCCAGTTTGGTAGCCGACACGTCAATTTTACCGTCAGGACGGATATTTTTGATATAGCCTACAATACGGTCGCCGGTTCTGAGATCGTCATAAACTTCGTTTTTATATAACAGTCCTTTGTGCTTTTCGTTAATGATCACATTGATTCCCACTTCTGTGATGTGCGAAATAATAAGATCTACTTCCTCACCTTTTTCAACCGTGATTTCTTCGTTGTTTAAAAACTGATTGGTTTTACTGGAACCCACCAAACGGTTTGTTTTTTCATCCAGATACATATACACCAGATACCGTTTTCCCTGCTCCATAGGACGCGCCTGTTCTTTAAACGGTACAAACAGATCCTTTTCCATGCCCCAATTCATAAAGGCACCGAATTTATTGGTATAGTTCACCCGCAGCAATGAAAATTCGTTTAAAAAGATATACGGTTCCAAAGTGGTGGCAATCGGACGTTCCTCATGGTCGAGATACACAAAAACAGCCAGCTCCTCACCTATTGCATAGGCTTTCGGAACATATTTATTCGGCAATAAAATATCTGTTGTTCCATCTGTCAGAAACAAACCGACTTTCGTTTCACGGTCAATTTTTAGTGTATTGTATTTCCCTATCTCAATCATTATATTCTGTAATAGAAATTTTATAAGCCACAAAGGTAAAAATAGAATTAGTTATTCAATATTTTAATGCCTGAAATATTATCATAATCGTTAAAATAAAAAGGCTCCGGGATGTTCCGGAGCCTTTTTATTCGTATTAGCGGAATCCGCTATTTGATAAATTCTATTTTTTGTACTTCTTCTGCATTAACGCTGTCAAAGAATCCCTGTTCGTTCATCCATTCATCGCTAAATACTTTACTCATATAGCGGGAACCGTGATCCGGGAAGATTACCACAACATTGCTGTTTTGGGTAAACTCGTTTTCTTCGGCAAATTGCTTGATGGCCTGCATTGCTGCTCCGGAAGTATATCCTACAAACAATCCTTCTTTTTTCGCAATCTCACGCGCCGTGTGGGCACTTTCCTCATCATTCACTTTCGTGAATTTGTCAATTGCTTCAAAATCGGTTGCAGACGGAATTAAATTCTTTCCTAAACCTTCGATTCTGTATGGATAGATTTCTTCGCTGTCGAACTCTTTTGTTTCGTGGTATTTTTTCAATACCGAACCAAAAGCATCCACACCAAGAACTCTGATATCCGGATTTTTTTCTTTCAGAAAGCGTGCTGTTCCGGAAATCGTTCCTCCGGTACCCGAACAGGCTACCAGGTGGGTTATTTTTCCGTTAGTCTGTTCCCAGATTTCCGGTCCGGTGGTATTGTAATGCGCATCTACATTCAGGTCATTAAAATACTGGTTTATATAAACCGATCCTTTGGTTTCTTCGTGCAAACGTTTTGCAACATTGTAGTAAGAACGGGGATCATCGGCAGAAACGTGAGCGGGACAAACATAAACTTTTGCTCCCATGGCGCGTAACATATCAATTTTATCTTTCGAAGATTTTGAACTCACGGCCAAAACACAATTATAACCTTTAATAATGCTTACCATTGCCAAGCTGAATCCTGTATTTCCGGATGTCGTTTCTATAATTGTATCACCCGGCTTTAAGATTCCTCTTTTTTCCGCTTCTTCAATTATATATACAGCGATTCTGTCTTTTGTGGAATGACCCGGATTGAAAGCTTCTACTTTAGCATAAAAATTACCTTCTAATCCTTCTGTAATTTTATTGAGCTTAATTAGGGGTGTATTTCCTATTAATTCCAATACATTATTATAGGCTTTTATGTCTTCTTTCATAAAATATAAATTAGTCGAGGTCGATATTACCTAAAGATTTAAGTAACCTCAGAACTCTGCAAATTTAACAAAAAAAATTTATCTACTTTTTAATTCCTTCTAAATCTAATAAAAAAGTATATTCTTTCGCTACTTCTTTAAGGGATTCAAAACGTCCGGAAGCACCTCCGTGACCGGCATCCATATTGGTATCCAGATACAACTGGCTGTCTCCTGCTTTCATAACCCGCAGTTTAGCAACCCATTTCGCCGGTTCCCAGTACTGAACCTGTGAATCATGAAGCCCGGTTGTGACCAATAAATTCGGATATTTTTGTTTTTTCACATTGTCATACGGCGAATAGGATAACATATAGTCATAATAGGTTTTATCGTTAGGATTACCCCATTCGTCATATTCTCCTGTTGTTAACGGAATCGTATCGTCTAACATCGTTGTCATCACGTCCACAAAAGGAACCTGTGCGATTACTCCGTTATACAGTTCCGGTGCCATATTTACAATAGCGCCCATTAACAGTCCTCCGGCAGAACCGCCTTCGGCATATAAGTGTTTGGCTGATGTATATTTACTGTCAATTACAAATTTTGAACAGTCGATAAAATCAGTAAATGTATTTTTCTTTTTAAGCAGTTTTCCGTTTTCATACCACTCTCTTCCCAGGTCTTCACCACCTCTGATGTGTGCAATGCCATAAATGAATCCTCTGTCCAGCAGGCTTAAACGAATCGAGGAGAAATAAGGATCCATAGAAGCACCATAGGAACCGTAAGCATATAACAGGAACGGATTGCTGCCGTCTTTTTTAATTCCTTTTCTGTAAACAATGGAAATAGGCACTTTAGTACCATCCTGAGCCGTTGCCCAGGCGCGTTCTTCGATATAATTGTTTTTATCGAACTTACCGCCTAAAACTTCCTGCTCTTTACGGACAACCTTTTCCTTAGTCTTCATGTTGAAGTCAATAACCGATGATGGTGTCGCCATTGACTGATAGCCGTAACGAAGCACATCTGTATTGAAGTCTACATTGGTCGTGGTATAAGCCGTATAGGTTTCGCTTTCAAAAGGCAGGTAATACTCCCCTTTTCCGCTCCACGGCATGATTCTGATTTTATTAAGTCCGTTAGATCGCTCGGATACTACCAGATAATCTTTAAAGATTTCGATATCTTCCAGTAAAACGTCTTTGCGATGCGGAATCAGGTCTTTCCAGTTTTCTTTACCGGTAGCCGATTCCGGCGTTTTCATCAGTTTAAAATTGGTTGCTTTATCTTTATTGGTAACCACATAGAAACTATCGCCATAATGCGAAATACTGTACTCCAGACCTCTTGTTCTCGGCTGGAATACTTTAAACTCGCCATCAGGGCTGTCTGCTCTAAGTATGCTGAACTCGGAAGTCAGCGTACTTGTAGAACCGATAACAATGTATTTTTTTGATTTTTCTTTATAGACAAAAACAGAGAATGTATCGTCTTTTTCATTGAAAACGACTTTATCATCCGTAGGTTCAGAACCTAATTTGTGTTTGTAAATTTTATCGGAACGAAGTGTTACCAGATCTTTACGGGTATAGAACAAGGTTTTGTTGTCACTTGCCCATGTGGAACCACCGGTTGTTTTCTCTAATTTTACCGGAAGGATCTCTCCGGTTTCAAGGTTTTTAATCTGGATGGTATATTCTCTTCGGGATACCGTATCCACTCCAAAAGCACACCATTTGTTGTCTTCACTGATGCTGATGCCGCTCAACTGAAAATAAGCATGTCCTTTGGCCATCTCATTACAGTCAAACAAAATTTCTTCTTTAGCGTCTAAAGATCCTTTTTTTCGGGCATGTATCGGGTAATCTTTTCCTTTTTCATAGCGGGTTATATAGTAATACCCATTATAAAGATACGGAACGGAGCTGTCGTCTTCCTTAACTCTTGACTTCATCTCTTTAAACAAATCCTCCTGGAATTGTTTTGTATGTGCTGTCATTTGCTGATAGTACTCGTTCTCTTTTTTCAGATAATCGATTACCTCAGGGTTTTCTCTTTCATTTAACCAATAATAATTATCTGTTCTGATATCTCCGTGCTTCTCCAATTGCTTGGGTTTAACAGCGGCTTTAGGCGGCGTTATTTTTTCTACCATATTCGGTTTTTTATTTTGTGCGTTTCCCGTTACAAAAATAAGACAAACACAGCTCAAAATAATTTGATTTTTCATTTAGTTTTTTTTACTAATCACTCTGCAATTTAATAATTTTGCAGTAACATTAACTATTAATTTTATTAACATGTTTGGAGACATAATGGGTATGATGGGGAAACTTAAAGAAACCCAGCAGAAAATTGAAGAGACTAAAAAACGTTTGGATACGGTTTTAATAGATGAGCAAAGTAATGACGGGCTTTTAAAGGTAACTTTAACGGCTAACCGCAAAATAAAATCGATACAGGTTGACGATGCTTTATTAGAAGATAAAGAGCAATTGGAAGACTATTTGGTACTTGTTATTAACAAAGCTATCGAAAAAGCAACAAATGTAAATGAGGCAGAATTGGGTGCTGTGGCAAAAGACGGCATGCCTAATATTCCGGGAATGGACTTATTTAAGTAATTTCCAACAGGATAAACATAAAATAAAAAAGGCAGATTGTACAATCTGCCTTTTTTATTTTATAGTAATGGTGCTTTTTATTTATACGCGCTTTCTTTTTTGAAATGTACCGTTAATAAGTAATACACAACCGCTCTGTATTTGTTTTTATTGGAACGGCCGTACTTTTCGATTACGATATCGATACCTTTATCCAGATCCGGACCGTCTTTTAATCCTAATTTTTTAATTAAGAAGTTATTCTTAACAGTAGCCAGCTCCGTTTCGGAAGTTCCGGAAACCGTCGAAGAATCCGCATTGTAAATGGACGGACCGCAACCGATGGTTACTTTTGTTAATAAATCCATGTTGGGAGTTACGCCACACTTCTCTTTTAAATCCGCTGCGTATTTTGCAATTAATTCATCTCTTTTACTCATAATATAAATTATTTTGTGTTATATAAATGATTTACTCTCTTTCAAATTTAACAAAATAAAACCAAAACAAGCCCCATTTCAAAACTATTTTCTCGAATTCTATGTTAAGTTTTTGAAATATTCCAATAATACACTGTCATTTACTGTTGTTGGCGTATGAATTTCAAACAGTACAGGCTGCGAATTTTCCTGTAAGACTTCCGGAAGCACCATTTCTAGTGCCTCAAGGTCTGTAGCCTGATAATATTTAAAATGATACATTGAAGCCAGTTGCTCCGCCGTAAAGTTATGGGTGGTTTCAAAAAAGGTATTGAATACTTCCGTTTCCTGATGTCCGGGTAAAATCCTGAAAATACCACCGCCCTGATTGTTGATCAGAATGATTTTAAAATTTTTAGGGATATAGGCATTCCAAAGTGCATTACTGTCATAAAAGAAGCTGATATCTCCGGTAATCAGGATGTTTTCTTTCATACTGGCAACAGCTGCTCCAATGGCTGTAGTGGTACTGCCGTCGATTCCGCTGGTGCCGCGGTTGCAAAAAACCTCGATAGACGGGTCGATAGCAAACAATTGTGCATAACGGATAGCCGAACTGTTGCTGATTTGCAGCTGGCTGTTTTGCGGTAATGCCGGCAGTATCGTTTCAAATACTTTAAAATCGCTGTACGGAATCCGGGCACTATACTCCCGATGTTTGACTTCCCGCAAGGCTTTAAGCGCTACGGCATTTTCCAGGTAATCACTGGCAACCGCTGCTGTACCCGGTAAAAATCCGTTAAAAAACGTATTGGGTGTGCATTCAAAATGTCTGGTCAGGCTGCCAAAAGTATCGTAAGCCCTTAAAGTATCGATATGCCAGTGGGCTTCCGGTTTGTATTTTCGTAAAAAGGCTTTTACCCTTTTGGAAACAACCATACCGCCAATGGTAATTAAAATTTCAGGCTGAAACGCTTTAAAATCATCTTCTGAAAACGGAGTAATAATGGTATCGATATTGCCGATAAAATGAGGATGATGCAAATTCGATGTTGCTTCTTTCATCACCACTACTGAAGCATCAGCCGCAAGCCGGGCAATAATAGTCTGATCGATACTGTCCGGGTCATTGACACCAACTAAAATCAGTTTCTTTTTAGCCTTGTTCCATTGCTCCGTATAAGGTTTTAAATCCGGGAGCTGTTCCGGGAGCAGTACCGGAGGCAAAACCTGTGTTGTTACCGTAGCCACCTCAACCGTTTCATATAAAGGTTCTTCAAAAGGCGCATTGATATGAACCGGACCTCTTTTAACAATAGCCTGATTGATGGCTTCATTAATTTCCAGATCATTTGCTTCCGAAGCTTCCTCGGTAAGATTGGCACTGTACAGTATATGGTTTGCATAAACATTACGCTGGCGAATGGTCTGTCCGTCGCCAATATCAATTTTTGAAGTAGGACGGTCCGCCGATATGATAACAATAGGCAACTGGCTGTAAAACGCTTCCGCAACTGCCGGATAATAGTTTAGCAGTGCCGAGCCCGAAGTGCAAACCACGGCAACCGGACGCTTTAACTGCTGCGCCATACCCACTGCCATAAAAGCAGCACAGCGTTCATCGGCAATACTATAACAGTTAAATTCTTTATTTCCGACAAACCCTATTGTTAAAGGTGCATTTCTGGAACCCGGAGAGATGATAATATCAAGTAATCCTTTGGCTTTACAAATTTCAATAATACTTTGTGCCAAAGGTATTTTAGGATACGACATTTTATATTTGAAGTTTAAATTGAGCGTCTCAAAAACGCAAAACAAATTTAGTGTTCTATTATCAATTTCTTTCAAAAAAAGTGTGAAACTTTATATCTTTGATGGTATAAACACAGCCATGAATATATCCATCAGACCCTTTACAGACAGCGATTTGCCGTATGTCCTTGAAATCATAAATCATGAAATCAAAAACAGTGTTTCCATATACGATTATGAACCCAGAACACTACAGGAACAGGAAATCATCATACAGGACAAAAGAAAATACGATTTTCCTTTCCTGGTAGCGGTTATAAACGATGTGGCTGTAGGTTTTGGTACCTATGGTTTTTTCCGCTTTAAAGAGGGCTATAAATACACTGTTGAACATTCTATCTATATCGATCAGCAGCATACCGGAAAAGGTATCGGAAAACTATTATTGGCCGAATTGATCGCGATAGCCAAAGCACAAAACAAACATACCATGATCGGAGTCATCGATACGGAAAATACCGGAAGTATTCTGTTTCACCAAAAATCCGGATTTGAAATGGCAGGCATCTTAAAGGAGAATGCCTATAAATTTGACCGGTGGCTGGATACCGCATTTCTACAGTTAATGTTATAAAAAAAGCTCCCGTTGCGGGAGCTTTTCTTTCTTGTTTTTATCGTAATTAACCTTTAATCCAGTTCACTACTTCCGGGCTGTCCGGTAATGTTTTCGGGTGGATTACCTTAACCAGCTGTCCTTTTTCATTAATCAGGTATTTCTGAAAATTCCATTCCACCTGGCTGTCTTCCAGACCGTTTTTCGCTTTTTCGGTCAGGAAATGGTATAACGGATGCATGTCCTCCCCTTTTACGGATATTTTTTCCATCATTGGAAAAGTCACACCGTAATTTTTAGAACAGAACGTAGCGATCTCTTTATTGCTTCCCGGTTCCTGAGCGCCAAAATTATTGGCCGGAAATCCGATAATCACGAAATTCTTGTTTTTATATTCCGTGTACAGCTTTTGCAATTGCTCGTATTGTGGTGTCAATCCGCATTCTGACGCGGTATTTACGACCATCACTTTTTTCCCTTTCAGGGACGCAAAATCAAAAGTTTTACCTTCGATATCTTTTACTTTAAACTGGTAAATGTTTTCGGTGTTCATCGTAGTCATTTTTTCGGTTGAAAGTGGTTTGTCTTTATGCTGCGCCTGATTCTGGAAACTGAACAAAAAGAGTGCACAACACGTTAATATTACTTTTTTCATGGTTGATTTTTTCCAAAATTAATCATTTTATTATTTCGCAAATACTAAACAAATCATAATTATTCTGCCGGATTTTTACTAAAAAGCAGCACGGAATAAGCTACTCCGGTTACCCATCATCAACAGGCCGGTTAACCGCACTGAGAGGCCATTTTTTTCAATATTGCCCACTGTTTCAGGGCTTTTCTGGCTTCAACCGCCGGATAGCCCAATACCGTTATTCCAGCTTCCACATCGCCGGTTACTCCGGAACCTGCTCCCACTACGGCACCATCTTTAATGGTAACATGGTCTTTTATCGAGGCACTGCCGCCAATAATCACACCATTGCCCAATGTTACGGAACCTGCCAGACCGCTATTGCCGGCCATGATACAGAATTTCCCCAACACACTGTTATGCCCTATCTGTACTAAATTATCTATTTTGCAGCCATCACCAATAATGGTTGAACTGAACTTCCCTCTGTCTACACAGGAACCGGAGCCAATTTCGACACCATTGCCAATAACTACATTTCCGATTTGCGGAATTTTTACCAAACCACGCTCCGGACAGGCTCTGAAACCAAAACCGTCTGCTCCTATAGTCGCATTGGGATGCAGAATACAGCAAGCGCCAATATGACAACGCTCGCGGACAACCACTCCCGACCATATAATGGTTTGAGCACCAATGGTACATTCATCCAGAATGGTTACATTAGGATAAATCGTAACATTCTTACCAATAACAACGCCGGCACCAATATAGCAACCTGCCCCGACCTTTACTCCTTCTTCAAGAATGGCATCCGGGTGGATAACCGCTGTATCATGTATCGGATTGTCAAAAACCGGAGCCGATTTTGCAAAAAGCTCCAATACCTGCGACATGGCTAAATCGGCATTCTGAACTTTAATAAAAACACGGTTCTCACCGGGCTCAATAGAAATTTCATTATTGACCACCGCTACAGAAGCTTTGGAAGCCATCCAGAATTTTTCATATTTTTTATGTCCGATAAACGATATCTGATTTTGATCAGCCAGTTCCAACTGTTCGGGTGAGGAAATACTATGAGTGGTATCGCCTATGATACTTCCCCGAAGTACTGCATTGATTTCTTGTACGGAGTACGATTTCATAATTTGGAAAAATTAAATCTGCTTGTGCAGAATAGTAAAACAAATACTACATATTACTGTTTTCCAAATTAAATAAGTATAAGAGGAAGTCAATATTATCTGTGTGTATAACGCGTAAAGATATATTTTATTATAAAGGATTCACTATAATTTCTAAATTATTGCAATAAAAAGAACAAATCATTATCAATTATTTAAAATTTACCATTTCTTAATAGTAATTTTATTACTGATCGTAACCGTTACTGATTTACATTTCTTATAGACTTCTCCTGATAGCCATCCCTTTACAGCAGCAGCTTATCGTCCTTCCTGTGGGTTGTAAATTAAAAGTGTTTCCGGAAACAGACAAAGTACATTTTTCTATTCCCGGAAACACTTTTGTAGTTTTCGTTATATTCAGCCGGCGTTTAAATGTGCTGGTCCAGCAGCACAACATTGCCATCCGGATCCATTACCATCAGGCTGGCCGGTCCGGAAGTGTTTTCATCGGCTTCTGCCATTAACGCAATATTTTTGCTCTTTAGCTGTTTCTGAATAACGCGGATATCATCAAATTGTTCCATCGTATTCGCATTTTCATCCCAACCCGGGTTAAAGGTTAAAATATTACCTTCAAACATGCCCTGAAACAAACCGATCAGTGCATTCTCATTTTTCATGATAAGGTATTTTTTCTCCAGATCTCCGGCAAAAACCTTAAATCCCAGTTCTTCATAAAATTGTTTGGAAACAGTAATGTCTTTTACACTAAGACTCATTGAAAAGGCTCCTAATTTCATATCTTTATTTTTTAATGTTTATCACTAGTCTGTTATTCAAAAAATGGCATGATCCTATAGCTTCTTCATTATAACACATAGCTAATATAGGTTTTTTCCAAATCTACAGATGCTTGTGTAGCTGTTTTATCCGAATCTTCCTGTAGCAGTATTTTATCCTCATAAAAGCTCATCCGGTTATAATGTACCGGTGTTATTATTTTATTTTCAGAATCGACGATTCCCCATTTTCCGCCTTCAACAAACCAGGTTCCGTTATCATCCTGCACCTGCTCCAGATAGGTCATGGCGCCTCCTTTGTTCACCACAAAAACCTGTTCGTTTCTGGTACCGTAAATCCAGTCGTACTCAAATGGAATTTTAATTTTATGACCGTATCCATAACACCCCATTTCCCGCCGGTTAGTATATAATAATTTATAACCGACCGGAATTTATGTTCGTCTTCCGGTGTGTGCATTTCAAAATTGTCGCCTTTATAAAGAATATAATCCTTATTGTGGATACTGATCCATCCGTATCGGGCCGGTAGCTGCTGTTCCAGGTTAGCGTCAATCAAACCGAATTCTCCCGTCATTTCATTTTTGGGATCAAAATAAAAGGCATCAAAATCACTATCCGCTTCACTAAACAGATAATAATCCTGATTGCTGAAATAATCAAACCAGATGTATGAATAATGCAGCTCTTTTAAAAAGGAACCGTTTTTATCAAAACAATAATAAATGGTGTCCTTACTTTTAAAAAGCTCCTTTCTGCAAAAAAAGATACCGGTATTATTCCTGTAAATAATCTCTGCATAATCCGCCGGAATGATTGTTTCCAGGTCGTTCGAAAGAATACCAAAGGTGTTGTTACGCCTTACCTTATAATGATCGGCTGTCTTTTCGTAACCATCAAAATCGGAAAGGTTTTGTTTTTTGTTATCCATCTTAGCGGTTAAAATTCATATTACGATACTTTCCAATAAAAATAAACAATTCCATTAGTAGTACAGCCTAAAATCGAGTAGTTTGCAAAGTGCATAATGCTTTTCATGCAATTCTTCCACGATTTCAGTTACATCATCTTCATCCTGACACAGACTAAAGAAAACATTGTCCAGTTTATCGCTTATCATTTTACTGAACTTCGTTCCATAACCCGAAACTGCTTTTGCCCTTGTAATGTCTAAAAAGTATTGGGCTTCTTCCTCACTTAAATCCAACGTCTTTGTATTGGCAAAATGCACGATCTTACCGGTCATTTTTCCTTCAAAGAGCTCTGCTATTTCTTCAAAACTATAGTAATAGTCGTTTAAGCAAATGTTGTTTCCGTCGCCCTGCATCACTAAATAAATGATTTCATAATCCTTAAAATAATGATCCTCATACAGCAGTGCATTCAGGCTTTCTTCCAGACCTTCAATAGTATCGCAGGTTTTATGAATGCTGGCAATACCCTGCTCCAGCGCTAACTGTTCCAGACTTTTAAACACTGCTGTGGTCGTATCCGTTTCGACATCGGGAACCGCTTCGAGACAGAAAATAAATTTATCCTGATCCATGGAATTACATTTTTTTTGAGAATAATCGGAAATCAAACAAAAGTAGCAGGAAAATATAAATATAAAAAGTGCTTTCATTGCATAATACCGCCGTGACAGGTCCTTTTTCAATCCCGGATTTAAAATGAACCGTTGCTTTTTTACTGTTAAAGCATGGAGTCATATCCGTATCATTAGCTATATTTGAATATCAATTAACGCCCCGAAAACAGCTGTTTCAAAAAGCTATTGAAGCAATAATGCAAATAAAGAAGCCTCCCGGATGAACAAAATTACGACCTACTCCCTTGAACATCACAAGAGTCTGTTTACTACTGCCAGCAATAAAGACGACTATTTCTATATTCAGGCACAGGATCATCCTTATATTACCGAACCGTACCGGGCGGAAAGTTATGCGGTGGAGTTTCTGAGAAAAGGCAGTATCGTGATGCAGACCAGGCTTTCAAAAACGGTCATCCATGCACCGGCAATCATCACGTTAAGCCCGTCCGTTATCCGAAGCTTTAGTAAAGACAGTGAGGAAATCCTGATTGATATTATCTTTTTTAAACCGCAGTTTTTTCTTGAAAGTCAGGTTAATGTTTTTTTCCTGACCCAATTTGATTTTTTTGAAAATGACCCGATGCATGTATCAGCGCTCGACAAAACGGCTGTTGCCAAATTTGAACCAATTTTTAACCAGATCAAAGCCGCACTTAACGGTACATATCCCCATCAACCGGCTATTTTAAGGAGCTACCTGTATATCCTGATATACGAACTTGACACGCTAAAACAAACCATTCCGCATCATACGGCACAGAACCCGTTATTCGAAAAATTCAAAGCAATTCTTGTTAAGGAGTTCCTGGAACAACGCGCTGTCGGTTATTATGCCAACCGCCTGCATGTAACCCGTAAATACCTGTCGGAAGTCGTTAAGAAGAACAGCGGCAAAACGGCAAAGGACTGGATTGATGGTCTTATTATTCTGGAAGCAAAAGTATTGTTACAAAACAAATCCTTAACGATCAATCAGGTTAGTGACATCCTGAATTTTTCCAATCAATCGGTTTTCGGGAAATTTTTTAAGAAGCATACCGGTCTTTCTCCTTTAGCCTATCGCACGGAATCCTAATACCGCTTGACACTACCGCCTTTTTGACCAACATACAGGCAATCCGGCTCTTTACAAACACGCCGGATAAATGCAGTTTTGCTACCTGATAATATATGCTGCAATGCCGCAATAAATGCCGGTTTAGCAGCGTAGCTCAATAAGAATAAATATGTCTAAAGTTGTAAAATTTGTCGTGCTATTAATCGAAAATGCGCTCTGGATGGAAAACAAAGCCATCGGTTTCTATACTGCTGTATTAGGGGACAAAGCATCCGGTGAAAAATATGTTACCGAAAATCTTTCCCATCAAAAGCTCATCAGGATACAGAATGATTTTTCGGTTGAAATGCTGATGGTTTATGAAGCGGAAACACCGCTATCGTTTATGAAGCTTAATTCTTCAAGGCTTTACAATCAAAATACCGGAGCGAATAAACCAATGGGTATTGAACAGGTTGTTTATTTCAATTCGGAAGAATTATCGCTGCTGCTTAAACGTGCCGAAGCGATTGCTGTTCAGCGAAAGCATGATCTGATCTGGATAAAGGTCTTTGAAAAAGACACGGTTTTAAAGGAACTACTACAGTCTTTTGACTACCGGGAATTCCATTTTGACGAACAGGCGAATGAGGACAGTCAACACCAACAGCTTTATTTTAAGAAAGAACTTCTGTATAGCAGCTAATCCGTATAGCGGGAACGCCTGTTTCCGGAATTTTGAGTATTCCGGAAACAGGCGTGCCGTTATTGATAACCTTCGCAGTACCAAATGGATTGATACGCTCAAAAAGTTGCTTATTTTTTGATCAGCTTTTCAAAAAAGGTCTGATTTTCAGCATTCTGAATTTCTATAAAATACAGACCTGCCGGTAAAGCAGCAATATTTAAGGCTTCTTTTTGATTGGTGAATTTTGCCAATTGTTTTCCGTTTACATCATACACAATTACCGATTGAACAGCCTCATTTGATTGGATCGAAAAAGTATTGTTTGCCGGATTTGGAAATAACGCCACTTTTGCCTTTTCAAATTCACCTACAGCCAAAGCGGTTGTAACTGGTACTCCAATCACATATCCTCTGTTTCCACCGCCATGGTAAGCCAGTGAAAAGCTTGCCGAACTCATTTTGGCAAACGCGAAATCAATCGTTCCGTTTTGATAGACAAATGTATAATCACCGGACGATCCGGTATTGAATGCACGGTTAGCCACGATGGTACGCGTTCCGGACGCTACGGTATTGGAAGTAACGTTCCAGTTATCGGTATCGGCTGTTGGCGCAGAACCAATGCCATTGTGAACGGCATCAATCAGCGTTGTTCCGTTAAAGTAAACAACATCCTGGCCGGCTTCCATTCCCTGTCCCTGGCTAAATGCCCCGAATTGTAAGGCAAACCAGCGGTCAGACGGCCCGGTCAGCGTTAATGTCGCCGTGGAAGTGGTATTGTTCAAGTCCAGTTTAGCAGTCATTCCAGCCATTAAATTGACCACACCGGTAGATTTTGTCTGTGCGTAAGAACTTAGTGCGGAAATGCTCCAAAATAACAATAGTAGTGTTTTTTTCATTGTTGTATATTAGTTTTTAAATAGGTTAATGATTTCCTCGTTTTTAGTAAAAACAGCGTATTCAAACGGTGATTTACCGCTGTTATCGGCCTGTTTTTTATCGGCTTTGAATTTTAGCAGCAGTTCCACCAGTTCTTTATTCTTAAATTGAATCGCATAAAGCAAAGGTGTTATTCCGGACACATCGGCAAGATTCGGATTGGCTTTGTTCTCCAAAAGCAATCTGGTCAGCGCAACATTCCCTTTCATACAGGTTGCCGCCAGTGCCGAACCGTTTGCCGTGTTGAAATTTATGTTTTTCACTTTTGGGATCAGGTAAGCTGCAACGGCGTTATTGCCTTTATAACAGGCCAGGATCAGCGGGGTAAATCCGCCCGGATTTACGGCATTTATCGTATCCTGTTTTTTAGCTTCCAGCAGTTTCATTTCTTCTACAGTACCAAATCGTGCGACATTAAAAACGTCTTTATTTTCTTTGTCCTGGGCATTAGATAATGCCGAAACCAACAGGAAAAACAAGAGTATTTTTTTCATGGTTATTTGCTCGTTATGGGTAAATTATAGGCAACCTGAATTTTATCGGCCACTTTTTTACGTACCAGACCCGGAATTTCTATTGCAAAATCTGCCGGCGTAACTTCAAAATTCCCTGCCAGGGTTATCGTATTGCCGGACCTGGTTATTTTTGCCGTGGTCGTAATTTTTCTGGTTTTACCGTGAAGGGTCAAATCACCGGAAATCCGGCAGCTTTTTGCATTTACCGTTTTTTCAAGATCAAAATCCTCAATTTTTCCTTTAAAGGTTGCTTTTGGAAATTTATCGGATTCCATATAGTTTTCATTAAAATGTTCTTCCATCAACGCCACTTTAAAGCGAAAACCCTTCATCAGCGCCAAAACGGCAACCTCTCCGGTGGAAGCTTCTAAAACGGCAGAAGTGTTTTTATTTTCGGCCGCAACTTCCTCAAACGAAGCTACAGAGGCTTCAAATTTTAAATTTCCTGTTTTGGTAATATACTTTTGTCCATAAAACGAAATGGAAGTCAGCAGCAAAAGCATTAAAAAAAAGTTCTTTTTCATCGTTACAAGTGTTTAGTTTTCTAATAAACCATCTGTTCCCCACTGGATAATCGTATTTATTTTATCCTGAGGCATTCTTCCGGTCTGGGGCATTTGTCCGGATTCCCCGTTTTGTCTTTGAATCCTGCTCACCAGGTTGGTTGTTTCAAAAGCTGCCTTTACTTCCAGGTAAGTTGTCATAGGGCGGAAAGAAGCGCTTCCGGCAGCGGAATGGCAGCTGATACAATTGGCATCAATGATTGCTTTCACCTGTGCCGTGTAGGTTACTTTTCCAACAATTACCGTATGTTCCTGAAGATCTTCATAAGTATCCGAATCACAGCCGGTCAGCGAAAAGAGTATGATTGTTACGAACAGTGCTATTTTTTTCATCTTAAAAAACTCTATATAAATTAAATCCAAAAAAGAAATCTCCCTTACTCCAATTACCGGCTGCATTGGTCAGATAACCGCTTTCGGTCATGGACTGCGAATTGGTAAACAATAGTTGAAAAATATGACCGCCGGTCTCCACATCAAGGCCTACAGACAACGGATTGCTGTAAAAACCGGGTTTGTTGAAATTATAGGCATATTCCATATTAAGCGAAAGCCTTTTGGTTAGTTTCATTCTGCCTCCGGACGCAATGGAAAACTGGTTGTCGTTCTCAATTTCCGGATTGTATAAATTCCTGTGTATGAATGACGGCGCCAGCTCAACGGACAGTTTTTCGGAGATCTTTCTCGAAACCAGTAGCTGGTGGATAAATGCCAGTCGGTCTGAAAATTCAATTTTGGGATAGTCTTCTTTTTTCAGAAGGCTGTTAATATCAATGGTACTATAGCCTACCACTTCAAAAGGGAAAGCGTCATTTTGCCGTAACACTCTGTATTTTGCGCCCACTTCATACATTTTCGATAGCGTGTGGCGCGATCCGCTAACAGAAAGCCAGTCGGTCACTCCATAGATCCCGCCTATTTTTGTAGTTGCATGGTCAAATCCGAAAAACTCCGAAATCCCGTCTTTTACCGTTCCGAAGCGATGGGAAACCACAAAATAAAATTCTTTCTTAGCGGCCATTTTTGTAGACTGGAGCGTAATGATCTGCAAGCCTTTAAAGACCGCCGTAACATTGGTATTTTTTGCCTGAGTGGCATCCAGACCGGAAAGCAGGTCTTCCTGGGCATTTGCGACAAACCCGGAAAAAAGGGTCATCATAAGGAAATAAATAGGTTTCATGGTTATTCTAAAATTATGCATTGGTCAAATTTTACTTCGTTAAACATTTCATCAAAACCAATGCATCTTCCTTTAATCCTCACCTTGCCGTTTTGATTTATTGGGGTCACTTTTTTATCAAAACCACAAAAAACGGTACTGTCCAGCGTTATGGCTGAATCAGAGATTTCGGTAATCTTCCCTTCTATTTCAATGGTTTTGTTCAGGTATTTTTTATCCGATCCCGCTATATCCGATTTATATTGGCTGATCAGCCCGGAAGCGGGCAATACAAAAGCGGAAGTTTCCTGGCCAACATTCCGGCCTTCTTTATACAGTACCTTGTTGTAGATATAAAATGATCCGAAACCGAACAAAAGGATGATTCCGAAAATTGAAAGTCTTTTTTTATTCATCTTTAAAGGGCTTTGAAAATTGCTTTTGAAAAAGATGCTGCGCTTCTTACCAATAGCAATTCCCGGTAATTACATTCCTGATTTTAATACGGGTTCTTATTCCTTCCAATGCAATGGACGCAATTGGAGGAACCGTTTCAAAATTATCAGGAAACAGCTGTAAAGCCACTAAAATCAAGGTAGACAAAAGGTAGACAAACCCGGAAATACCTGTAGAAATCAGGTAGACAATTCCGAATTTTATACCGAAAGAATAAAATTGGTCAGGTTATCGTCTGCATTCATCTGGAGTTTTTTGCGCAGGCGGTAACGGGCAGTTTTGACACTGTCGGGAGAAATATTCAGGATGGAAGCCATCTCTTTTATCGACAGGTTTAGTTTGATCAGTGCACAAATTTTTAAATCGTTGGCACTGATTTCCGGATAGATTTGCTTTAAGCGGGTGTAGAAATTTTTGTTGATGCTTTCAAAATAAAGATTAAAATCCTCCCAGTTATTTTTTTGTTCAAAATGGCGGTTTACCATTTTTACGAGCTGCTGTTCCGACAAGGGCTGCTGCAACTCAATAGTTGTTTTAATCTCGTTTAGCAATTCATTTTTCTGAAGCATCTGAAGCGTAATTGCGCTCAGCTGGCTTTCCTTGTGGTCCAGATCATTCTTAAACTGGATTTCTTTCAGTTCTTTTTGCTGTTCCAGTGCTTCCACTAAAGCTTCTTTTGTTTTGAGCAGCTGTTTATCGCGCTTGTTTCTGTTTTTCAGGTAGTAATATCCTGTTATAAAAACAACCAGCAGGACAACGATGCAAACCGCCAGTAAATAATTGGTCAGTCTTGCGATTTCCTTTTCCTGGGAAATTAAAGCCAGTTTCCTATTCTTTTCGGCTGTTTCAAATTGTACTTCAAGGCTCTTCCCTATTTTGGCTTTTTCCAGAGAATAGGATTCTTCTTTGATGGCCATTACCCTTTTTTGAAGTTTCGAAACTTCCGCAAAATGCTGCTGTTTTTCGTATAAGCCGATCAGCTGTTCGAGTGTTTTCATTTCGAACGTCTTGTCCGAAAGGGTAACCGCAATTTTATTGGCTTCCAGGAAATAATGCTGTGCTTCTTTCAGATTATTTGCGTTGCGGTACCATTTTCCCAAAGCATTTAAAGACGATACATGAGCCTGGTCATTTTCGGAACGGACAGCAACATCCAGCGCTTTTTTAAAATGTTGCAATGCTGCGCTGCTGTTTTGCTTTTTAAGTTCCAGTTCACCCATGCGAATATAAGTAGTGGGCAGATAGGCTACATTATCCGATTTTTCGAAATCCTCCAAGGCCAGTTTGTAAAAATAGGCTGCTGAATCGGAGATTTTCCCGGAATCGTATAAACTTCCAAGGGTTGTATAAGCCAGGCCTAAAGTGCCGCTTTTATCGTCATGATTGGTCAATATACTGACCACTTCCCGGCTAAGCGGAATGGCTTCCTTAAATTTTCCCTGGCGGGTATAAATCGTCCCGATCAGCTGCAGGCATTTGCTTCTGCCAATTTCAAATTTTACGGGATGTTTTTTTTCCAGACGGCTATAAATATTTAACGACTGCAACGCATAATGCAAGCCTTTTTCGAGGTTGGAACCATACGTACAAATTCCTAAATACAATAAGGATTCTGCTTTATCCTCATCACTTTTATCATCTTTTGCTTTTTCGTATGCCTGAAAAAAATAACGGAAGGCTTCGTCATCATTGTCTTTAACAAGTGCCGCCCAGCCTTTTTGTAATAAAACGTTTTTAGTAGGTTGTGCAACCATACTGACAGCAAAAAGAGTAATCAAAACAATCCCGAGAAGTTTTCGACCTGACATGAGCGCTTGTAATTTTTTTTCAGTAAAGATATGTATATTCATATATCTGACGGATTCCGGAAATCATAAAAATAATACCGTAAAAACAACAAAATATAGCTCATTATACAATACCGTTTTGCGTTTAATTCCAAATCTACCTTTAATATAGCTTTTAAAAAGCACACCGGTTACACGCCTAAACCTCGTCATAAAACATTACAATACAACACTTTGTAATTACTCGTACTTGTTTTTTAAAATATTCGTACTCCTTTTTTATAACAAATGCGTCCGACTACTTTTATTCGGTCGCATAGCGCTGATTTCTTCCACACATTTGTATCGAAATATTTTTTAACCTAAAAACACGATACCATGAAAACTTCATTACACTTTTTAGCAGTGCTATTATTAACAGGCACTTTTTCTTTCGGACAGGACATCTCCAAAAAAATTGATTCGATAATAAAGGATAATTATCAAAAAAATCCTGACGTAGGTATCAGTGTTGGTTTTATCAAGAACAATACGGAATACTATACTACCTATGGCAATCTGAATGCCGAAAGCCCGATTGAAATTAATAAGAATTCTATATTTGAAATTGCCTCGATTACTAAAATTTTAACCTCAAATTTAATCGCACAGGCGGTTATTGATCATAAAATAAAAACAGATGATTATATCGACAGCTACCTTCCAAAAGAATATGTATTGCATAAAAATCTTAAAAACAGGATAAAGATTTCAGACTTGGCGTCTCATCAATCAGGTTTACCCGATATCGACTTTGGAAAGTTAATTGAATTAGATCCGCAACAGCCCGTAAATAGCGTAACCCAAAAAACACTGGCTACTATAATCAATAATTGCAGCGAACTTAAAGATTATGGCCTTTACCGTTATTCTACAATTGGATATACATTACTCGGGCAAATCGTAGAAAAAGTGTATGGCAAAAGTTATGATGAAATTATCAGAGCCCGAATAATCGAGCCGCTACAAATGACCAATACCTTTACTAAAGATTTTAATGTCAAAAACCGCACAGTTGGCCATAATCCGAATGGCGGAACTCAGGAATTCATGAAATGGAATATTACAGCAGCAGCCGGATTAATAAAGTCCAGTGCTTCAGATATGGTTACGTTTTTAAAAGCGGCTTTAAATACCGAAAATACAATCGGTAAAGCGGCTCTGATTACCGAAAAGATCTTCTATAAAGATGAAAACCGGGAAATGGGATTGGGCACCAACATTCTAACAGATGATGCAAACACCATTTATTTAAAATCGGGTGATTCTATGGGGCAGTCTTCCATTATCTGCTACAACAGGGCTAAAAACTGGGGGATCATAATACTGCTGAACCAAAGAAATTCAAAAATGAGACAAAACCTGCTGAATAAAATTTATGACAACGTTCTGAAACATACAAAATCCGGCAATATGGATTTATAAGCCGGTAAAAATATCCCCAAACAAAAAACTCCTTCAGTACTTAAGGAGTTTTTTTGTTCGTGTCGGGAATTACAGCCGAACACCTGATTAATGTTTTAACCTTTATGGACATTCTTTAAGATAAATACAGTATCTGATTTTATTTGAAGTGCTGTTATTTCAAATTATTTTTGAAGAATAATTCCAGTTTCTCAAAAGGAATTACATCAATTTTATCATACAAATCCACGTGTACAGCATTAGGAATAATCATTAATTCTTTGGGTTCGGAAGCGGATTTAAAGATGTCCTCACTAAAATAACGGGAGTGTGCATTTTCACCTGCTATGATTAATACTGGCCGCGGGGAAATTTCTGTAATGTATGTCAGTATTGGCAAATTCATTAAAGAAAACGGACTGGTGATTGTCCAGGCACCGTTTGAATTGATTGAACGCGGGTGAAAGCCCCGTTTGGTTTTATAGTAATCAAAATAACTTTTTACAAATTCGGGTTCATCACCTTTCAGTTTCTCCGGATTTGGGCACTGCCCATAGGCCGGTTTTCCTTTCTCTGCGTCTTTCCAGCGTTGCGCGCTCATCTGCTCCAATGTTTTTGTACGCTCTGCTAAAGTTACTTTGTCGAAATAACCTTTCGATGCTGCTCGCGGGATATCATACATACTTGTTGTGGCTACAGCTTTCACACGTTTGTCAACCGCGGTAGCGTTTAATGCAAATCCTCCAAAACCGCAAATACCAATGATCCCTATTTTGTTGCGGTCAATGTTTTTTTGAATGCCCAGAAAATCTACTGCGGCACTAAAATCTTCCGTATTAATATCGGACGATGCAATATTACGCGGCTCGCCTCCACTCTCGCCTGTATAGGACGGATCAAAGGCCAGTACTGCGAAGCCTCGTTCCGCCATTTGATTCGCATACAGTCCTGATGATTGCTCTTTTACAGCACCAAAAGGCCCGCTGATGGCAAGTGCGGCTAACGGTTCTATATTGTTTTTTGGAAGGTATAAATCACCTGTAAGCTCAATCCCGTAACGGTTTTTAAATGTTACTTTTTGACGGGTTACCTTATCGCTCAATTTAAACGTATAGTGTTCATTTATATCCATTGCTGCTGTGTTACCGGTTTGTTCCTGCTGATCTGGTTTAGGTTTCTGGCAAGAGCCCAACATCAGCATGGCTGCTCCCAGTAGTAATACTGTTTTTTTCATTTTATTGCTATTGTTTAAATTGTCTTTATAATTTTTGCCGGTACTCCGCCCACAATTACATTATCCGGAACATCTTTAGTCACAACCGCACCGGCTGCAACAATGGAATTTTCGCCTATAGTAACCCCGGGTAATATCGTAGCTGCCGAGCCTATCCAGGCATTTTTCTTAATTAATATATGTCCCGGCACAAGGGAGTGCCTGTCTTGCGCCGATAAAGGATGTCCTTCTGAAAGCAGGCTGACCCTTGGGGCTATCTGTACATTGTCTTCAATAGTAATTCCTCCCAAATCCAAAAAGACGCAATCAAAATTGATAAATACATTTTTGCCTATTCTGGTGTTTTTGCCGTAATTAATATATAGCGGGGTAAACACATCGGAAGTAACATCAATTTCATTTGCGGTGATAAGGCTTAACAAGCTCCTTATCTCAGACGGATCTGACGAAGCATTCATCTGAAGGAGTATTTTCTTCGTTTCGAATGAAGCCTCACGGAGGCTGTGTATCTGAGGATCGTTTGACGGTATGGTTTCCCCGGCTTTTAGTCTTTCAAAGATACCGGTACCTGCTGTTTGTTCCATTATTGCTTTTTTGATATCAGCAAAATTAAAAAAGGAGCCCCGCAGTGGCTTTACTGCGGGGCTCAAATAACTTTTCTTAAAAGCTCAATCCTGTTACATTTCAGGCTTCTGTTGGAGGAAAACCATATTGTTTTTTAAATGCTGTTGAAAAATGAGAAGGATTTTTAAAACCAACTTCCACATACACATCCTGTACCTTTTTGCCTTCTTTAAGTTTGCCATAGGCAGCTTCCAAACGCCTTTTTATAAGCCATTTTTGAGGGCTTAGGTTACTTACTTTTTTAAAATCTCTTTTAAATGTTGCTAAGCTGCGTCCTGTATAGGCTGCAATTTGTTCCATAGTGAGATCATCAGTAAAGTTTTCATTTAGAAATTCCAGAATATCAATTTTCCACGGTTCAGTAAAGTCAAACAGTATCGGATAAAAGACTTCATTATTATTTAATAGGGCATAAATGCCTTCCAATAATTTCAAATGCACCACACCTTCCGTTGGTTTTACATCTTCATCGAAGTAAGGTGTCAATGACTGAAACAGGCTTGTTATATCCGGACGCGGATTTACATTAAAAACAACTTCATCCGTTACCGCTACACCGGCCGGTATTTCGGACTTATTCATTTTACTGTAAAACTCCCGCAGGACATTTCTACTGAATGTAAGGGATATACCCTTATACAACTCATCACCGCTGCTGTTTTTATACATTACAAGACGATGGTCGCGACGGATTAGGACACACTCACCTGCCTGTATCCGGTATTTCTTATTGCCATTTTCGACAAGCTGTTCTCCGGAATATAAGTATACTAATACATGCTCAGGAGTAGCGTGGATGCATTTCTCACTCTCCTCTGCAAAACAGGACAAGAAAATTCCCGAGTAACTGATCGTCTTCAATTTATCATCTCTTTGCATAGCCGTATCTTGTTCAAGTGAATTATAAAGTATTTATACAAATATAAAAGATAAGCCACATACTCATATTGTTCACAGGCTCATTTAGCTTTACTAACAAGCTCAATGCCTGAAATATGGGTCATGCGGTGAATTCTATTGATATAGAACTATACCCGGGAAAAGGTTTTTAGAGAGAAATACTCCCTAAGAAATTAAGGATTGTGGATTTTCTGGGCTTACAATCGAACACTTGCTACCTGTTTTGATGTTTTTCGAAAATATGCAAGGAAGTCTTTCGTAAGGTTTCGCCGTAACTATCAGTTACGGATCCAAGCGGACTGAGTTCTTTCAGCTATAGTATAATTACTTCGTGAAAATGAAGTGTCAACCTACGGAAAACTCTGCGATTGCGGTTACAGGATGTTTAATTAATGATTTGCTCTTTGGTAAATATTGCTCAATTCATTCTCTAAAAATTCCATGAAATGAAAAACTTTTTTGTTTTGAACCTTGTCTATATTTCCGTTTAAAAAGGAATAACTGTCTCCATCTGTTTCAACTTTAATAGAAACATTTGTACCGTCTATTTCAAGAAGACTTTTTCCGCTTTTTATTTCCTTGAAATTTTCTAATGTGATTGAATGAGTTAAAGAATCCCATGTATTTTTTGGTGTTTTTTCTTTTATTATAACTCTCTGGTTCAGACTTTCAAACATTCCATTTATAGAATCCTTAGTTATTTCTATTTTTATATAGTGCCCTGTTTCTCCACCAGCAAAATTATAAGAAATGCTATTGATAGATTGTGAATTGGATGAGCATCCAGCAAATAGAACTATAATTATAAACATAAAAATTTAGAAGTGATATTCATATTTAAGCTTTCTTATTAGTTGTGTGTCGTATTTTAATCTAAACAATCATAAAAACCCTCTTGTGTTTTTCGTTTTACAGTTTGTTCAATCTTGCGTGCTTTCTTTGCATTTATTCTAGCGATCCTTCTGGTAATACTAATCGGATAATCTTCTAGGTCTGTATCTAAAGTGATTTTATAACAATTTTTAGTTTCAATTAGAAGTTCTTTAGTTTTAATTCCCAATCCTGTAACGATCAATTTTTCACCTTCTTTTGCTTCAATTTCAAATTTTCCGTCTGTATCCGTTTTCGTTTTTCTTTCCGTTCCTTCTATTATAATATCAGCCTCAACTACCGGAATGAGCGTATATACATAAATCGAATTTTCAAAAACAAAACCAATTATTTTTTTAGAATTACTATCTGGTAATTGACCAAATGAAAAAGTAGAAATAATTAAAAACGATAAAGTAATTATATATT